>JAGXNP010000147.1 GCA_019894885.1 Promethearchaeota archaeon
ATATTAATAATTAGAAAAACCAATACATGCGTGTATTATGACGGATATTAAGTTTGTCGAATATAAAGGCGTGCAGTACGAGGTTTTTGGGGACTGGTTAAGCCTTGCAGGAGTAGGAGTTGAGGACCTCACTGAAGTAAAAAACCTCGACAAGTTAAAAAACTTGAAGACATTAATTTTAGAGTATAATAAAATAACTAAAATCGCGGGTCTGGAATATCTAAAAACCTCAGATATTTACTCAAGCCTTTTTTTTATCAGTTATAGATAGTAAAAACTTCGCATGCAATAAAATCATAAAATTTTACCAGTAAAAGCGAGAGATAACTCCTAATTTTTCCCCATTAACTAGAAATAATTTCAAATAAATTTATATAGACGAAAAAAGAAATTATTCACTATCAAATAAGTAATTTTGATAAAAGAAATCCAAAAAGTGTACAATAATGAAAAACAAGAAATATTGTATAGTATTAATCATATTTTCGCTATTACTAACCATTTCGTTGATAAATATTGATAGAAATATAGATTCGTGGCTAGCTAACGATAAAATCCATCTTTCAAGCAAGCCGATGCAACAAGAACTTTTTAAGGTTGGTGTGCAACTCGGTCCTATAGATCTTGACCCCCAAGTTTCCTGGGACAGTGCTTCCGGTGATGTTATTGATCAAGTATGCGAAGGATTATTTGCTTACAACCTGAGCGATCCTGATAATTCAATTATTCCACGACTTGCGACTGCAGATGGAGTATGGTCCAATGATAACTTAAACTATACTGTTACACTCAGAGACGATGTTACATTCCACGATGGTACCGCATTTAACGCATCAGCAGTTCAGTGGAATTGGGAAAGAATGGATTGGTGTTTAAATGAAACTGGCACTAACCATGTTGGAGTAACTCAAATCGCGCAGCTATATGTATGGCCGGATGGAACGCCTTTTGTGGATCATACTGAAGTTGTGAGCGAATATGTTATAAAATTCGTATTAAATGCTCCATATGCTCCATTTCAAGCTTTGTTATGCTTTAGTGGTTCATATATTCAATCACCAGCGAGTACTGATAAAGATGCCTACCTTGTTACAGCCTCAAGCGATCTCGTCGGAACGGGTCCTTTCGTCTACGATAATTATATAGCCGGTATAGAAGTTAATTTCCACGCTTTTGATAACTACTGGAGAGGAAAAGCGAATATAACCGAGATGAGATTCCAAATAATTAGTGATCCAATCACAAGACATGCGGCGTTATTAACGGGTGATGTTCACTTTATAAGTGCTACTGAACCTGCGTTGTATTCAACAATTAAGGCTTCTCCTAATCTTACCTTTTTAAACACCAGTACTACAAGTACTACAATTTGGCATTTAGGGATGAATAACCAACAGATAAATCTCACCATAAGGGAAGCAATTTCTTACGCTATCGATTACGATCACCTTCTAAACGATATCCTTGAAAAAAACGCTGAAAGGTTAATGTCGCCAATTCCTAACGGGGTTTTATTTGCTAACGATACTTTTGATGTTCCCATATTAAATTTTACGCGCTCAAGATTAGTGATGCAGTCAATGGGATTTGGTACTGGATTTGATATTTATAACGACGCTGAATGGATTAACCAGGAAAATACAGAGCCATTTCTTACGTATAACTATACATATAATAGTGGAAATACGATCCGTGAAAGAATCTTTGATCTTCTACAAGATAATTTGACAAAAATTGGAATAAGAGTAACACCTGCTGAGGTGTCATACATTGAATTCGTCTATAGAATATATGAAATAGGCAGTCTGCACAGAAATATGCTCCAACTCTACTGGCTTGGGTGGGGAATGGATTATAACGACCCAAGCAACTTCATTAATACATTATTTGCCAATAGATCAACTCCACATAATATTGCTCAATATAATGGGTATACTACAGCAATAGAAGCAGGCAGAGATCCACTAGCTCTGAACGATAACGTACAGCTTTTAATGGAGGCAGCACTTTCAGAATTTGATAGCGTGGCAAGAAAAGCTCTATATGACAGGATTCAAGAACTTCTCATCGAAGAAGATTGTCCATGGGCGTGGGGTATTGTTAATTACATTTATCACGCGTATGACAAGCATTTAACTGGCTTTCAACAAAACGCTATGAACAAATTCAACTTTTACCCATGCGAATGGATATCTCCAATTTTACCGGGAATTTTTATCATAAATTCCGATGCCGACGATCCGGATACTGACGGGAATTTTAATATTACCTGGTCGCTTTCAGCTTACGCGGATAATTATTCTCTATATCTCTCTTCCAGCATAATTACAGAGATTAATGAGAGCGTGACCGTTCTTTTGGACGAAGTTACAGATACATCTTACGAAGTAAGTGGATATTCAGACGGGAATTATTACTTTCTCGTAGTAGCGAGAAATGGGAATGGCAATACCACTTCGAGCAATTTATTGGTAAATGTAGATGTGCCGGACCCACCATCACCATTTACATTATCCTCGGACGCTGACAGTCCTGACGCGAACGGAAATTTCACTCTTACTTGGACCCCTTCAAACCTTGCTGATAATTATTCTCTATACGGCTATTCCAGTTTAATTACCGAAATTAACGGTAGTTTAATTTTACTTCTGGAGGAAGTTACCGATTTGACTTACGAGGTATTTGATTACTTAGATGGAACTTATTTTTTTGTTGTGGTCGCGAAAAATGCAGTTGGTACGACATTCTCCAACAATATAGAAGTTGTTGTCAAAATACCGGTACTACCTTCACCGTTTACATTATCCTCGGACGCTGGCAGTCCTGACGCGAACGGAAATTTCACTCTTACTTGGACTCCTTCTACTTTTGCGGACAATTATTCACTGTACGGCTATTCTAGTTTAATTACCGAAATTAACGGTAGTTTAATTTTACTTCTGGAGGAAGTTACCGATTTGTCTTACGAGGCATTTGGTTACTCAGATGGAACTTATTTTTTTGCTGTGGTCGCGAAAAACGCAGATGGTACGACATTGTCCAACAATATAGAAGTTGTTGTCGAAATAGAGGAACCATGGATTCCTGGATTTGAATTGTGGACAATGATATTCACAATCATATCAGTTGGTTTAATTTTACTACTAAGAAAAAAGAAGAAATATACCTAACTTCTCGAATTTTTTTTTTTTTATTTTTTTTATTATAAGCTTACTATGCGTTCTTAAACTATCTTTCTCAATATTTCTTTATTGATATCTGTGTTGTAGGAATTGTAGAAATTAGAATAATATTTTTGGTAAAAGACTTCTTTCTTTGTTAAAATAGATTTAATGTCTTCTTTTTCAGGTTTGCCAGAAGCCCAAAAGACTTTTCCAGAACTGTTTAGGTTAATTTTTTCATGGTCTTTTATTATTCCACCTGCCTTTATTACGTATTCAATATTAACCAGGGCAGATTTGAATTTTTCATAGTCTCTTGAAATATCAGTATCGTTTAAATTCAAATTTAGAATGTTGAGGTCACCGTCAGCTCCTAAACCTAAATTCCCTTTAATACTCCCAATACCCAGAGATTTAGCAGGACTCGACCGAGTTAAAATAATAAAATCATTAAATGTTAATACTTTACTGTTACTAATTAGAGAGTTGCCCTTCAAGAAGCTAGATTCCATATCTGTCATATATTGTTCGCGAGCGTTATTACTTATTAGCCAACTTGCGATTTCAGGAAGATTTATTATATCTGCGTAGTTTGGATAATTTATTGAAAATTGTAATTGCCAGGGAGTTATGCTTAATGCTAAATCAATTGCGTTTGCCCACATTATGCAATCTTCTTTCTTTTTTTTACTGAATTTTCTGAGGGTTGCAAACGAGTCTCCTTCAGATTCTACAGAAGATCTAATTAGTTTGTATGGGTTTGCTGAATTAATTAGCTTGGTTATAAGATGCCGATCGGAGGTAATCAAAGGGTTTAGTGCGTTAAAACCGATAAATCCCAAATCCATGTCAAAATCTTGATTCTCGTTATAAATTTTAATTAACTCAGAATTATCTCCATCCATGTTATAACTTGAGCCATGTGCAAGGTGAAATATTTGAGATCGCTTTATTCCAAAATCATTTTTTGGATTGGGTTTTAACCCGAGCGATTTTACCTTGATTAAAGTTCTGAGTAAGTTTTCTTTAGAATAGTGGGTTTCATACCCTTCAATATGAGCGTGAATAGAATGAGGCAAACCTAAATGCTCAACAAATCTAGAAAGTTTTTCGTACACATCCATTGGAGTAAAGTTGAATAACCTTCCTTTTTCTGTTAGGCTTTTTCTAACCACTTTCCAATTCCAATACTCTGCTTCGAAAGGATCGTAAGCTTTCAAACCAAAAGCTTTAACTTTCTCTAGTAGATTTGATAAAAAAACAGCACCTTCTGCAACCATCTCTTTTTGAAACTCAAGCTCTAGAGCCCATAAATTGCTGGTATTTAATAAAAAGGCTTTATCTAAAACGGGCAATCGTTGTAAGTCAAAAATCGTTTGTTTTGTGAGCGATGGAAAAACATTTGCTTCAACGATAAAAGTATATCCGTTCGAAATATAATCTTTAGCAATTGCATTTAAAGTCAAACCATTCCAATGATTATGAAAATCTTGGTTATCAGAGCCTATTAATCGGGCCCAACTAAGTTGTTGAGATGCTATATGAGCGTGAATTTCTACTGCTGCTGGAATAACAGTTTTCCCTTTCGCGTCTATTTCTTTAATATTGCTACTGCTTACGAATTTATCTACGACTTTACCATCATTAATTAAAATGTCCTTTTTTTCGCCTTCAATGTTGTTAAAGGGATCAAAAACAAAACCATTTTTTACCAGAAGTTTTGGCATCTTATTTTTTCACCAAGAGTTCATTAATAATTTCTTTAAATTTCATTATTGGCTCGCTTGTAGCTTCTATTTTCACAGCGATGTTTTTATAGAGAAGTTCATTATTTTGAACTACTGATAACCGATTTGACCATATAGAAACCGGCATTACAACCGTTCCTTCAGGAACATTATCATCTTTCTCAACGTTAACTATAACATCCTTCTCTTTATTCGATATTTTTAGATGTAGACTTGAAACTAATTTTAATTTTTCAAAATCTTTAGGATTAATAAAGCAAATAGCTAATCTCTCTTCTAAAGATTGCTCAGTCCCAAAAGCGTGTTCTTTAACTTGATCGTTATTGATTTTTCTCATCGAGTTCAATAAAAACTCCATATTATTCTGATCCTCCTTGATTTATTAATCTATATAATTGATTAAGTAGTTCTTCATCTGAAGGAAGGTTATTAGATGGATTTATTATTTTATTTAATTCAATTGGTACTTGATCTAGGCGATAGGCTAATCCACCGCTTTCAATTCCCGTTATTGCTGTTGGTAACACTACCTCTGCTATATGTGAAGTAGCTGTGTGGTGGTTATCTATAAGTATTAGTGGCTTTTTCGCTATTTTAGAGCTTAATGAATGAGGTAAATGAGAGATAGGGTCTGTCCCAACTATTATAGAACTGTCGAAATTTTCTTTTTCAATTTTTGAAACTAAAGTATCATCAGTTTTTATCAATTGATTGTGTTTGAATTCTAATTTACCAGACACTCCGAAGGACGAAAGCGCTACATGGTCGAATCCTGCCATATTAAAATGACCTCCCATTAGAAGTAACGATATTCGGCCTTTTTCTTGTCTTTCATTTATCATTTGTAATAATTCCAATAATTCTTCTACCAGATTGTAATCGGGATGAGGTTGTATAACCCCTTGGCCAAGAATTATTACACCATTTTCAGCACCTGTAAGATGGAGCAATAATCTCTTGAGATCATTCTTATCTATTCCAGCGACCCCTTGAGATGGGATACTATCTACAGAACAGCATTCTTCTTTTAACATGCGAATTAAGTCAATATCCTTATTTGGTTCTATGATTAAAGGAAGATCTCTTACACCCATTACTCTAAAAGATGCTGTTTTAATAGGATCAACAATTACTAATGTTTTAATTTCTCTTCCCGTCATGCGAAATTTACCTCGGGAAAAGAGAACTTTATTTAATAGGCGAGGTACCGTTTCTGCTGGATTGGCTCCCCATAAAATAATTAAATCTCCCTTATTTATAATCTCTGTAATAGTCGTTAGGTTTATTCCAAGACTTTTTGCTTTGTTTAAGATCTTCCCCTGACAAATTGAAGCATTTGAATCTATAAAACCATTAATTTTTTGTGCTAACTTAATTCCTACATCTTGAGCTTCACAGGATACATTTGAAAAACCATATAATAGGGGAATAGAAGAGTTTTTAATGATTTCTATAGCTTTTTTCGTAGCTTCATCCCATGATACTTCTTTTAATTCTCCATCTTTTCTAATCAAAGGGCTCGTAATCCTGTTTTTAGCACTCACTTGATCGAACCTTTCTTTTCCCTTTAAGCAAGCCCCCATAACTTCACTAATAAATAATCCATCGCTTTGAACGATGATATCATCGCATAGGAGCGAACAACCTGAACAAGTAAACCTTTTCATTGTCCTTTCATCTATTAGATTTAATGAATTACTAATTATACATATTCAATTTTAACTGCTTCACGAGGGCAATAGGTCTCACAAACGCGACACTCCCTTTCTCTCCCACCGGCCTCTAATCTTCTACAATATTCGATTTTTAGCAGTTCACATTTTCCTCCAATCACTTGAAATAGCTGATGTTTCTCAGGAGGATAATCTGGAGCTTTTCCACTTAAACTTGATGGACAGTATCTCGCGTTTACGGGGCATACGGTAACACAAATTCCACAACCATCGCAGAGCTTATCATCTATATTTATCTTTAGTTCTTTCTGTTGTCCTTCTTCAGAACCTAATAGTTCCTTTAATGCATCGTATTGTTTTTTATATTTGGGTTCCAATAATGGAGGACAATCATCTACTTTAACTTTTCCTTGCAATAAATCTAAACTAAATGCCATACACGTAGGCTTTCCGCATTTTTTGCAGTTAGTCTTTGGTAGAAATTTATACAATTCCATAAAGTTTTGAACTGGTAAGTTAATTCACCTTAAAAGTATAATTAATATAGAGTCTCACGAGGAATAATATTTAGATACTTATTAATTTCTTTAGATTATTGAATATAAATTATTCCACTCCTACAGCTCATCTCAACCTATAGAAGGAAATTTGCATATCATAATTTAAAAGATTAAAAGTATATAAAGTTGCAAAATGAATAGTGTTTATATTAACTGAAATTTGTTTTAACCATTTAACATAATATTAATATTGAGTATAAATGCAAGTTAAAATACTTGAAGATCATCAAATTGAGAAAATTCATTTAAAGACTCTTGAGATCCTTGAAAATACTGGCGTTTATGTGCCCCACGAAGAAATTTTATCAAAATTTGCAGGTTGTGGAGCAATTATAGACCGCACAAGTAAAATAGTGAAAATCCCATCTAGTTTAGTTATGGAACTCCTTTCTAAAGCCGGGAAATCATTCACAATATACGGGCGTGATCTTTCTAAAACAGCAGAATTTGGTGTAGCGAAACGAAATTATAATTCTTCAGCGGGTCAAGCGTTCTGGATTGACAATGTAGGCGATCACCGAAGGCATACGACACTCAGTGATGTTAGAGAAGCTACTAGACTTGGTGATGCTTTAGAACAAATAACAATCCCTGGTGCCATGTCAGATCCACTTGAAATCCCCCTCGAGTGGCGTTGTATACAAGTAGCTCTTGAGATGATCAAAAACACTGATAAGCCTATAACCTTTTGGTTTAACGATAGACGGTCAGCAAAATATCTCATCGATTTTCTTATGGCTCTTAGGGGTGACGAGAAAAGTGCTCAGAAATACCCTTTATTCTACCC
>JAGXNP010000148.1 GCA_019894885.1 Promethearchaeota archaeon
TATTATTCCGGTTATAATTGAACCAATTGCAAGGTATAATGAAAGCTCGAAATTAAGAAATAGCTTTCCTTTAATAGTAATACCGAAAAACTGATAAAAGATAAATGTGCAAAAACTGATAATTATACTTAAAATTAGAGCTGTTCCAACTCCTTTTTTGAGAGGGTATCCATAAATTATTACAAGTGCTAACACAAATACTAGTCCAGAACTTGCTCCAAATAACCCTGAATTGACACCAACAAAAAGACCAAATCCAATTGCTAAAATGTAATACAACTCTGACCCCCGAGTTATAAAACCTTGTATTGAATCTCCTTCAGAGGCTAACTGTACTTCTATTTTTGTATTTAATTCTGCTAACTCCTCCTCATTCTTTGCTTTCTTCATAGTTTTGCGGGCAATGTTATGAACCATTTTTTTTACTGATTCAGAAGTCGGGAATCCCCTTTTTAGAAAGGTGAGTCCTAAAATCATGATAAAAATTGGAATAAACCACCCATAAATGGAACCGAGAGGAGTTGTCATTAAAATAAAAACGCCGAAAAATGAAGTAATCATGCCAATGATAATTATCATAGAGATATCTATCCTAATTTTAAATTGTTTTTTCCTTAGATATCCTATTGATACCGTGGCAGAGGTAATCAAGTCATTTAATAAATTTATGGCAATTGCTAAGAACACATCTCCAGTAAATAAGAGTATAATAGGTAGAACAATCCCTAAGCCCGTTTGGCCAATAAAGCTAATACTTACTCCTACAAGTGCACCAATCGAAATTAGGATTACAATCTGATATATCTCTAATGCCATTTTCAATTCACGCCATAAATTCTTGCTAATAATTATTAATTGATAAAGTTTTATTTATACCTATAATTAGTAGCTAATCGAAAATCTTTATATCGTTTAAGATCAAATCATTTATATTCAAATTTCTCTGGGAAAAAAAGAAGATGAGTATAGAAATCTCTAAAGAAGATTCAGAATATATGTACAATTTAGTTAAGAGAATTGTAGATGAAGTTGGCCCAAGAATGCCCTGTAGTCCACAAGAAGCTGAAGGAGCTAATATTATTAAGGAAGAACTTGCAAAATGTTGCGATGAAGTTTCATTAGAATCCTTTAAATGCCATCCAAAAGCTTTTCTAGGATGGATAAAAATGATTGTAATTATTGTTCCTATTTCTATGATATCCTATCTTCTCATGCAGCTCGCCTCTGAGATGATATGGTTAACAGTTTTTTCTATTATCTCGTTTGTTTTAGTCCTCTTATCTTTAGTGATTATGTGGGAGGAATTTTTCAATTACCGAGAGTTTATTGATCGCCTATTCCGTAAAAAACCCTCTCAAAATGTTGTTGGTAAGTTTAAAGCCCAACAAAAAGAAGGAGAAAAAATAATAATTTTTTCGAGCCATATCGACTCTGCGTTACAATTTAATTTATTGAAGGTCTTAAAGTGGGGTTTTCTTCCACTTGCATTTGGAGCAATACTTATAATTTTGATATGGTTGATACTTTCAACGATAAATCTTACATTAATGATTATAGGATTTATTGACCTTAAATCTACATTTTTCTTACCAACTATTTGGTTATTAATCATTGGCAGTCCTTGTTATGTAAGTTTATTCTTTTTTGTACCATCGGGAGAGAAAGGTAATATTGTTCCAGGAGCTGTAGATAACTTGAGTAGTTGCTCGGTAATAGTTGGTCTTGGGAGGTACTTGAAACAACATAGAGATATAATTCCAGAAAACACAGAAATTAGATTAATCAGTTTTGGTTGCGAAGAAAGTGGTTTAAGAGGAGCTTTTCGCTATGCTTCAGCTCATCTAGATGAACTAAAAAAGAAAAATACTGTCGTTTTTAACATGGATGGGTTAGAGACTCCCGACCAATTTTTAGTTATAGAATACGAACCTACAACTCGAACAAAGCACTCTGAAGAAGTAGTAAATAAAATATTAAGAGCAGCAGAGATGAGTAATGTAAATGCTAAAAAATTTGGTGCAGGTAAATTAGAAAAGACTGTTGGCAGATTAAGCGGGGGTTCTGACGCTGCTGCTTTTTCGAAGGCGGGCATAAAGGCAGGGTTTTTAAATTCCGCAGATTGGAAAACAAGGTCGAGTTATTACCATCAATCCACTGACACTCCAGATAAAATTAGAAAAGGGACTTTGGAAAATGCATTGCGTATCTGTTTAACTTTTATTTTCAATGAAATCGATAATAGATAAATACTAAATTAAACCAGTATTGATTGAATATATATGGAAGAACACTTAAAAGAATTCTTAGAAAATTTATTCGCCGAAAGCGAACTTAACCGCCTTCCTGAAAGATTCGGTGGAGGAAGAATATTTTCAACACCATTGATTGGTGTCGCTTCTGGAAATGATCCTATCTATTTAAGATATAGAGATGTAGTAGGACCAGAGCATCTTACTCCCATAGAAATGTGGAAAGCATGTGGTCAAGAAGAAATCACATCTAATCAGCTACGAGTATTATCGATAGTTCTCCCTTATAGTACAAAGATTAGGGCCGATAGTAAAGATTTCATCAAATTACGCTATGTCACTTTACCATCTGACTTATATTCCCTAGGTCGAAATTACGCTAACGAATTTATTGCTTACATCATGAATCAGTGTGTGATTTATTTCCAGAAAAAAGGTTACGATGCTGTAGCAGGAGTATCAAGTGAAGCATTCAGCATAATGGCAAAAGGAACCTTTTATTCGACTTGGTCTGAACGACATTATGCTTTTGCGGCTGGATTAGGAACTTTTAGTTTGCACGAAGGTTTTATAACGGAGGTCGGCTGTAATGTAAGGTTGGCTTCAGTTATTACTAATACTCCATTAAAAGTGAGCTCTCGCAAATCCGATGATCCGTATTCAAATTGCTTATTCTTCGCGCAAGGGTCTTGCAAAGAATGCGTAGAAAAATGTCCCGCTGAAGCAATTTCAGAAAAGGGGCATAGTAAACAAGAATGTTATTATTACGGGAGGAAAGTAGCAAGAAAAATGGAGGTTCGACTCAGTTCTCTTCTCAAACCACATGTTCGCAAAGTTAATGGGGAAATTAGACCTCCAACCTTTCCTGTTGGTTGCGCTTTTTGTCAATTTGGGGTACCTTGCATGGATAAAAACCCTACTCGTAACGGATAATTCTTAAACTATGATTTATCAAGTAAACTATAGAGACTATAAATTTTAAAGTGAATTATCACTTAAGGATAATAATAAAATCAATTAACGAGGAAGTAATTTTATGGCAAATTTTATTCTAATAGTAATAGGCGCAATCTTAACATTGTTGTGGGGAATAAGTCATCTTATCCCTACTAAAAATGTAGTAAAAGACTTCGGAGAAATTAGTAAAGATAATAAAAACATTATAACAATGGAATGGGTATTCGAAGGATTTACATTAATATTCGTAGGGTTGTTGGTGACACTTATCGCTCTTTTAGGGGGAGTAGAAAATGTAGTTTCGCAATATGTATTTCTCTTCTGTTCAGTATTCCTTTTTAGTTTAGCTATTCTCTCGCTATTTACGGGAGCAAAAGTAAATTTTATTCCGTTTAAACTATGTCCAGTAATTTTCACCATATCAGGAGTATTGATACTTATAGGCACTTACCTTTAAAGTAATTCTCAAATAAATCAGGAAATCAATATTCGCTGTTTATTAAGCTCTAAAATTTTAGAATAGAGCGATTAGCGGATTGAGGAGAAGTTTTGTACTTCGGGACTAAGTTTCTAAGGTGAACTTGAGAGAAACCCGCTCGCCAGAGCCAATAGATCTTAAACCAAAAATAGACTGTTTTGAAAAACCCATACATCTCGAATCGCCTAGTAGAGGTTTTAACCGGTGAGTGAATATAAGCTATTTTCTTCTTATATCCTAACTTTTTAAAAATGCTTTTTTCTGTTTTTCTTGAGAATTTTAGCAATCTCCTACTTAAGTCAAAATCTTCGCAAATCCACATAGGAGAAAATCCATGTAGTTGATCAAAAACTTCTCGCCTAATGAAAAAAGCATTATCCCCAGGAAATTCTCTAATCAATTGGGTTAGCCAATTGCCAAATCCTTGCCAAAATTTTACAGAGAAATCGAGAAATTTTGATAAAGCAATATTTGGACTCCAATACCAATGTTTCTTAAAAGCTCCACCTAAAACATTAGGATTTTGAAATTTTTTAAGGATTCTTAAAATTGCTCCTCGTGGTAGAATTGTATCAGCATGTAAAAATAGTAGTACATCCCCTTTGGAAGCTTCCGCACCATTATTCAATTGCATATATCTTCCTTTTTGGGATCGAACAATTTTATCAGCTAACGTTTCAGCGAGTTCTACTGAGTTATCAGTAGAGCCACCATCACTTACAATTACTTCTATAGATAATTTTTCCCCCGTACTCATTAAAGCAGCACTTCTAGAAGATCTAATTGTTGATTTAAGATTTTCTGCCTCATTTAAAGTAATAATAATTATACTAACTAGCAATAGGATCACCGGGAATATGTTTACCTATTTTGCGTTTTCTAGTTTCATCTTCTATTTCCTTGATATAAAGCCCGAGAGATTCTAAAACCTTAGATGTATAGTATGGAAAATGAAAAACATCATCATTCTCAGCTATTTTTAAACCTTCAATAAATGCAAGGAGTGAAACTAAATCTTCTTCAATATCAATGTCAATTAAGGGTGTTAATAAACTAAGTTCAATCTCTTCTAGCTTACAGAATTTGGTAAATTGAATAATTTCAACGCCACTCGTAAAAAGATTATACTTTCTAAACCAATTAGGTATAAAATTTCGAGTAAGTCCTACGAGATAGATACCACCTTCTCCAGCAGGTCCAATCACGATTTTTTTTTTCTCATTTTTTGTAGTAAGGTGTATAAATGCTGAATTAATTAATGAAGACGACATATATGGTAAATCTGCACCAAGTACGACAATAAGTTCATTTCCATTATCAATCGATGCTTGTACAACTGATTCAAATCTCTCATCAAAGGATGATCCTTGTTGTAAATGATAATTTATAGGTATTGTTATATCATTTATTTTTTGAATTGAATCAACAATACTCTCTAAATTAATAAAACTTTGCTCGGGGTAATAGCCGATTTCAATTATATTCGCTTTACTTCGAGAAGCGAGGATAATTGTATCCTTTAACATTGCTTCTGCTATTAAACTAACTTCTGTATTAGATAATAGAGTAGTTTGTGAAAGTCTAGTCTTTACAAATCCGATAGTTGGTACTTTTGTAAAAACAAGGACAGATTTTTTCGTCATAATAAAAAAAATTATTGAATGAAAATTAAGGTTTTTTTGCTATCCAGAGTCCTCTCCCTACTTTTTTTTCATGTGCCGCTTTCTGCCATGCAAGGACTCCCTCTTCTGCGCTTGCATAGAGCTCTGCGCCAAAACCAGCTTCGATATCCGGTTTAGCTTTTTGAAGTATATCGATATAGATGTCCATATGTTTTGCAAAGTCTTCTTGAAGATCTTCCTTTTCAACCAATTCATATCCCGTAGCTTTTATTAACTCAACATATCCGGCTAAAGTTTGTAAATCGGGGAATACCATAAATTCCATCAAAAAATCAGATTCTTCTTCAGATACACCCACGGACCCCCATATCCAATCAGTGAATGCTAATACGCCTCCCGGTTTTAGTACACGCCATGTTTCCTCTATCAGGCGTACCTTATCACGGATGTAACACCAAGCATCCTGACCCCAAACAACCTCAAATGAGTTTTGATGTGCTGGGATGTCAAGCCCTGAGCCAATTCTATATTCGATCTTACCTTCGTATGGTTTTCCCTCAGTTCTTTTTTCAGCTTCCAACACCATCTCTGGAGTAATATCAAGACCTACTACATTTATTCCGTATTTTTCAGCTAAATGTCTTGCAGGACCTCCTAATGCTGAACAAATATCTAATAGTGTTAAATTTTGTCCTACCTTATCAATGCCTGCTTTTTTAGCAAGTAAATCTGTTTGTTCTGGACCACCCACATGTATTTGTTCCCCCATAAGTAATTCCCAGAGCTTTCCACCAGGTCCAGCATAAACTTCACTTACATCATTAACGCTAAAATTATATCGTTTATGTTCTACCATCGAATTTTATCCCTCGTTACATATATTTTTAGATTGTAGCCAAAAGATCGAAAAAATTGTATTTATATTATTATTATTGAAATTAAAGATTTTAATTATTCTTCTCTCGCTTTTTTAGATGATTTTGCTGAGAATTGAAAACACTTTGGATCCGCGGCCATTATGTCTCCATTATAATAATAGGCACTACTCCGGCACCCAAAACAATTTGCATTATTGGAACAAGATCCACAGTTTCCTGGTAATTTAGATGGATCTCTAAAATCTAACATTAGAAGACGTTGTTTAGTTTTTTCTACAAGAAATTCTAAATTTTCATCGTGAACATTTCCAAATTCTTTAGTTCTTATAACTGAGCAAGGTACTAGCCAACCTTCTGCAGTAACGCATACAACAGTTCCGCAATAAAACTTTGATACATCCATAGGACCACAAGATGGATCATCAGGATAGTTAATTCGATCTCTATGTTCGTACGCATCTTTTATCTGGTCATTATTAGGTTCCCAAGAGGGATTACCAGTTCGATGAATTACTGGATTAAAGAGCGTTAAACACGTTTTAATTCCGAATTTTTCTTGAAAATATGAAATCATAGCCTTTGCATCTCCATTTGATAGAGGGGTAGTATATGTGATGCAATTTACAATTGCCCCTGGATCTTTTCCAGCTTGTAAAATGTTTTTTATACCCTTTAAAATAAGATTTATATTATTGGGATTACCTTCGCATTGTTTTCCTCCATGCATTAGTTTATATAATTCAGTATCAAAAGTATCTAAGTGCGTGGATATAAATCCTTTATGTGATACTTCAACTACCTTCCTAGCAACTTCAGGATTTGCTAGTGGTATACCACTTGTCCATATATTGTTAATCAATCCTAGATCAGAAGCATAATTACACAATTCGTACCAATCACTTCTAACCAAAGGATCTCCTCCTAACCAATCAATCATTCTTACTCCCATTTCAGCAGCAGAAACTAGCAGGTTCCGGATTTTGTCTGATGTTAAGCCTTCTGGACTATCTGGTAAACTCCCCGCATAACAGTAATTGCATAATTGTGGACATTTCAATGTTGATTCAATCTGTAATATATAAATCCTACCGTCGTTATAATACATCTTTTGGAGTTCAACTTCTGATGCCATGCCAGCGTGTGCCAAGGGGATATCTTCTTTTGTCATTTTCCACTCATTAAATAGTAATTATGTCCAATACTAATCAACTAAAAATGTAACTTATTAAAAGCCAATTGTTAATTCTTGAATCAACAAAGCTATTAAAGAAGACCCCATACAAACAAATACCCACCAAAAACTAAGTTTTGGCCATGGTTTGTTTTTAAAGTTGTAACCCATTTTGACTTGTTCATATAAAACGATGACCGCCCACGCAAGTAAGGTTATATCAAATGTCCAAGTAGCAAATTCAAGGCTTTCGGGTGGTAAATTAACTAAATATCCTGCGTATGTGCCAAATCCCAGAAGTTGACTTTCTAGCGGAAGTCGTCCTATTAAAAACACTAAACTGATATGTGCAACAAGTATCCATGTAATCACCATAGCATGCATATTGATCCAATTCCAAGTTTTAAGCTGGAGTCTTTCTATTAAGAACTTTCTGCCTTTGATTTTTTCAATAAGCACTATCAATACCCACAGAATTGCAATAAAGGCAGAAATATAAGAAAGAATTAACGTATCAAATGAACCACTAGCG
>JAGXNP010000149.1 GCA_019894885.1 Promethearchaeota archaeon
TGTGTGATTGGTGGAAGCGATTCAGCAGCAAAAGAAGCTTTATTTTTATCTCAAAATGTAAAAAAGGTTTATATAATCTATCGGGGAGAAGAGATACGTGCAGAACCTATAAATAAGAAAAGAGTAGAAGAGAATCAAAAAATTGAAATCATTTATAATACCAATGTCACAGAAATCAAAGGAGAAAATACGGTTAAGTCAGTAATTTTCGATAATGGAAAAGAATTTGAAACAGACGGCGTCTTTATCGAAGTAGGATCTAATCCTAACTCAGATATAGCAAAGAGAATAGGTGTAAAAACAAATGAGAAGAATGAAATACTAATTAATAGAAAATCGGAAACAAACATCCCAGGTATTTTTGCTGCTGGCGATGTCGCGGACGCACCATTCAAACAAGCCATTACAGGAGTTAGCGAAGGGGTAATCGCCGCCTACAGTGTTTTTGATTTTTTAAAAGAAATTGATATTGAATATTAGCTTAGTCATGGTTCATTTAATTCGTAATTTTTAGAATTATGTGAAAAAAGGCTAATAATTATAAAACAAAGAATTTTAATTTTTATTAAAAGAAGCAAATAAACGGTAAAAAAATATGGAAGAAGAAACTCCAATTCATCAAGTTATAAGAATGGATCAAGTTTTTGTTGTGGGAGGAACCTTCGAAGATCCATCAGAATTTACTCATAAAGTTAATAAAAACCTAATGATCTTAAGGCAAAGCGATAAAAATGTAAAAGTAAAAGATATAAAATTTAGTGCTTTTTCTGATCCCCGTTATTCTAACCAGGGACCTATTCTACTGGCGTTCATTATCGCGGAAGTCGATGTTGATATCACTCCAGAGCCAGAAATACCGGATAAAAGACGCAAAAAAAAGAAGAAAAAAAGAAATTAACCAAATTCAAAATAATTTCAACTTGAGCGTTTTCCATTTCTTGTTTGTAATCATTATATTATATAAACTATAGAGATAAAAAGAGTTGCCATTTTAACTAAAATAATGAGTGATACACCCGAAAAAACCAATATCGTTAATTACAAGTTTCATAATATTGATACAAATAAATGTAAGATTTGTGAAGGCTTTTTTTGTGAAGATGCGTGTTTCAGAGGAATTTATAAAGTTATAAATAAAGAATCTGAACCTAAGAGCACTGTCGTAGAAGATCGAGAAGATCATTGCGTAAAATGTCATATCTGTACAACTGCGTGTAAGCTGAGGGCTTTAACTATTGATTAAGAGTAATTAAGTAAGTTTCTGTCTAAAAACATCTTAACCCATTAATGTAATACGCAATTTAATCTCAGATAATTTATTCAATATTTATAAAATATAAGCATATTTTTAATGCGAAAATTTATTATCTAAATATAAGAACTAAAATTTTAATTGATTAATGGATATGATTTCAGACAAATTAAAACTCGATGATATCGATCGCCATATCATTACATTAGTACAAGAAGATCCGAACCTAACTCATACTCAAATTGCGGAAAAAATTAATAGATCTCAGCCAACTGTTGGGATGAGAATAAAAAAGCTTGAAAAAGAAGGAATACTACAATTCCAACCCGGTATTAATTTTAAGAAGGTAGATTTATTTTTAGCGACTGTGGAAATGAACACAAAACACCCAAATGAGATTCTTGATATGGCGAGGTTTTGTCCATTCATGTTGAACGCATTTAGATTAAGTGGGACCCATAATATTTGTATTTTGCTCGCGAGTTCTAAAATTGACAAACTGGATAACATCGTAAATTACCACTTTAGAAGTGATCCTGAAGTTACTTCAGTCTCGATGAACGTGGTGACTGAAATTGCAAAAGACTTTATATTACCCATAGATTTCGAAAGCGAAGAACATAGCCCTACTTTAGAAGAAGGTTGTGGGGCTAAATGTAGATATAAAATCGCTAAACAGAAAGGATTAACTGCTAAACTAGAGTAAAAACTTCCTTTTTCTATTCTTCTTCCTCTTCTTGAGCAGCATCAAATTTAAACTTAGGTACATTTACATTCAAACTACAATCAGGACCACATACGTTCGAATTTAAATCAAATTTTTCTATTTGAAAATCAATAGGAATTACAAAATCATGAATAGAGTCTATTAAAATATTAGTTTTTACATTAATGACATTCGGATCTTTTCTAAAACATAAATCTACTAATTTCTCAATTGTTTGAAGATCTGAAGCTGCAACAAAGCACAAAAGATTAAATTCCCCCGAAATTTTGAATGCGTGGTTAATGAAAGGACACTTTTCTATTTTTCTAACTATTATTTCTACATCTTTAGTTGACACGAAAACGATTGCTACTTTCACATCAACTTTTTTAATGTTAAAACCTACGGTTCTTGAGAGTAAATTTTTTCTCTCTAATTTAATAATTCTTGCCCCTACAGCTGGTTGAGACTTCTCGATTTCTCTTGCTATGTCACTGTGGGTTACTGATGGATCTTTCTCTAGCATCTCTATAATCTTATAGTCGTCATCGTCAATTCCTAATATCTCCTTAAAGGTTTTCTTGATCATTTTTTCATTCCTTAAATTTAGTCTTTTTCATTTTTCTTTATATGTTCTTACCAAATAAAACAAAACTATAAGATAATTTAAATTTATATTTAATAGTTTTAAAATTTTATAATGCTACATTTATGAATAATAAGAAACATCTCTCTTTTATTTTTTAATTATAAAAAACGGATTATTTTCTTACTATTTTGAATAAAATGGATTTATTTTTGGATTTTTCCTATTAAATTAAATTTGTAATGATATTTATCACAAATATTATAAGTGTAAATCCAACAAATCCAATGAGAAAATATAATGGATTTCCTTTTTCTTTTTCGGGAAGCACTTCTCGTACGATTGTATATAAGATTACACCTGAAATAAAAGAATAAAAAATATAAAATAACTCAGTGTATTCAAAACTTATTAAATCTAAAAATAATCCAAATAAAACTCCAAAAAAATTTGAAAAAGCTAGAACATATTTTCGGGTTTTATTCTCTTCAATATCGTATATTTCATAAATTTCCAGATCGGTAAATATGATGTGGCTCTCAGATCTGTTTGTTATGACTGCTCTAAACCAAGCAAATAGAAAAAATAATATCCCTCCAATTAAATCAATAGTTAATAACCCGACTACAATAATCCCTACGAGAAGATGATACGAAAAATTAGTAAAAAAACGTAGATTGCTTAAATCTTCGTTGATATGTGTTTGAATCTTAGCCTTATATCGGTTTATTGTCTCTTTGATCTCTTCACCTTGTTTTTTTAAATCTGTTATTGTTTGGGCAATATCCTTTAAGGCTATATCGTCTAAATCCTCTTTTTCTAATTCTTTAGTTAATATATTCTCGATATTTTCTTCAACACTATCCAAAATTCTTTCTTTTTCGATTAATTTACGCATCCTCCTTTGCGATTTAGACTCTACCTTTTGTAAAATTAATTTTTCAGAAGTGTGTACAAATACAAAACCAATTAACACAAATAGATACTCAAAAATTGTGAGTTCAAATGGGAATACAGGTATAGTTTCAGCAATTTCAGGGAGGAGAACTAAGAAGAAATAAGAGATAGAGATACCTGCAATTAGGGAAATATTGATTTTAGGATGGACTCGTTGATAATAATCGATTATGAAAAAAAAAGCACCAAATATTAATGAAACGACAGCTAATAATAAACTAATAGGCATTACATGTTCTAATATAGATCTAACTAATAAACTTTTTAGAAATTAATTAAAAAATAATTCACAACTTAAAAAATAAATATCTCCAAAAATTACATTATCGATTCTAAGGTGATTCCCTGTTCAATTCTTGATAATTACATCGGAAGAAGATAAAGCATCTATGAACATGCGAGAGGTATTTCTAAGTTCTAAAAATTATAAATTTATTGAAGCTGATATAAAATGGCAAGATCATTCAATATTAAAACTCGATAGCAAAGCTTTTGGAAATAAAATTGATAACTTCTTTGATGAGAATCAAATATTTTTAGGATTAACAACTGAGCCTTTAATTTTCATAACTGAATTAATATTTAGCAATCCAAAATTCAATCCAGATTTAGTAATCTTTGCTAGTCGACATACATCAAAAACAGCAAAACCTGCTTTTTTAGTTCACACAACCGGTAATTGGAGTAATAATACGGATTTTGGTGGAAATCCTCAAGATTTATCTAAAACAAGTGCTCTACTACATAAAGCAGGTCTCGAATCATTACGAGAACAAATCGAAAAAAAAAAACTTCTTGATTTTTCTTTAGACATAGAGGTAACACACCATGGTCCAACAAATCTAAAAATTCCGTTAATTTTTATGGAATTAGGGAGTAGTAAACAGGAGTGGCTAATTAAAGAAGCGGGTGAATTAGTAGCAACTGCTATTTTTAATGCAATTTTTAAATATATGATTTTTAAAGAAGAGAACATTCAGGAAGTTGGTTTAGGATTTGGTGGTACTCATTACGCACCAAATTTTCATAGAATAATAACCAGTAATAACTTAGCACTTTCATTTATTTGCCCGAAGTATTTCATCCAAGAATTAAACGAGCACATAATTAAAATGATGATCGATAACACATTAGAAAAATTGGATTATTTTATAGTGGATTGGAAGGGTATAAATTCTCAAGATAGAAAACATCTTATTCCTTTGCTTGAAGAATTTGATATTCCCGTTAGGAAAACGAGGAGCTTTTCAATAATTTAAGAAGGACTAATGATCACAGCGGAAAAATTCTACTCATCTTTTAATTTCTTGTAGTATTTTACTAAATTTTTAAAGACATAGTGACATGCAGAATACCCTTGTGTTGCTGCTTTAAGCAATACTCTATTTAAGAATTCTGGGTATTTAATATCGCTATTCACTGAAACATTTATTTCTCTTACATTATAATAGCTACGATAAAACAAAGTTGGCCAATCTACTAATGGTCGTATAGTTTGATTGTAAGTTGCTTTACCTTTTTCCGACAATTCTAATTCCTGCTGTAAGCTGTAATATATATTTTTGCCTTCCTTTTTTTTTTTTAAAAATCCGTCAGCAATTATCTCATTCAACATTTTTTTTAATTCTGAGAGCTTAAGTTCTATTTTGATTTTTTTTAGGTTTTCGTTAATACCTTTGGCGCTTTGTTTCTTAAATTTAATTAGTAAGTAATTTCTTGCTAGTATATTATATTTTAATGGTACAGATTCATGATCGAGTTGATTATACTGAATTAAATTTCCTAAAATTTCTTTAGCTACTAAATATTTGAGTTTAGTTTGATCTTCTCTAATAAAATTCTGTGTAAAGATTTCTGAATCCTTAAAATACGAATGAAAAAGAGCGATTAATATAGATTTTATTGAGTGAAACCCATCATCAAATGATAGCTTTATAGTGTTTAGAACTTTAATTCTATAATCTATATCAGTTAGAAATTTTTCTTTTTCAGCTCGAACATATCGAACTAAATGAGGTTGTTCAGGTAATGAGGTGAAATTTTCATCCCATTCCTTTTTTAAACGATCAGATTGTGTTTTTGCAATAGTAAAAAGTTTGTACACAACACTAAATAGTTTGATTAAGAACTCTTCTGAAATTACATTAGTCATCCAAGAATCCCTTAACTTACAAGCTACTATAATTTAAAATTAATAAATATAAACACTAAAAATTATTAAAGTTTCATTTAAAATAAGTAATATGTTAATAAATTTCAGAAAAACTCAAAAAAAAAGTGATAGAAAGTATGAAAATAGAACATATTGCAGTATGCTCAAATAGTGAAGAAAAAGCTGATGAATTTTTCATTAATCTTTTAGAACTGAAAAAAGTTAGATCCTTTGTAGTATCTGATGTCTTGATGGAACAATTTTTCAAAATTAAAAGAAAACAAAAGATTATTAGATACGAAAATGAAGATTTGAGAGTAGAAGCGTTTATAACTGACGATAAAAATCAAGCACTTGATAGATTTACCCATACTTGCTTAATCATTGAGGATCGAATTAAATTAATTGAGAGAGCGAAAAAATTAAATATTGAAGTGATTCAAGTACCTAGAAAAGATAGTGATAACTTCTACTTATTTTTAAAAGATTCTTATGGTAATTTATTTGAAATTAAATCACAGTAATATTTTTTAGAATGGATTTCTATTAGAACATGAAGCATTATAATATGTCCTCGAGTAATTAACGAGAGTAGCTAAAATGCCCAAATCTTATAAGTTAAAATTGGTTTTAGGAGGATCACTTAACTCGGGCAAAAATACCGTTATTAATAATAATAGAGATAACGAAAGCCCAATTGGGGTTTCTTTTAAATCTGTAGAATGCTTCGTTGATGAAGAAGCTAATTATAAGTTTATTATCTGGGATTTGAAAGATCGAGAAAGATTTAGGTTTCTTTTTCCTGTATTCTGTCGAGGTGCTTGTGCAGGATTGTTATGCTTTGATTTATCCAATAAAGAATCTTTCTCCGACTTAAATAGGTGGATAACTCTTTTTAAAGAGAATGTGAAAGAAATTCCAATTATTTTGATAGGGACCAAAACCAATTTAGCGAATAGGGAAGTGGCAGAAGATGCGATTACTAACTTGATTGCTAAGGAAGATCTAATATATATTGAATATAGTTCGCTAGTAAGTCTAGAAGAAAATTTAGAGGAACTATTTAAGAAATTAATAAAAACACTACATCCAAGACACACTTTATCTCACTTTCATCTAACTTTTAATAAAGAAGACGAGCAATTGATAAGGTTAAAAAATTTCTTTAATCGATGCCCCATCTGCAAAAAGAGAATACATAACAATGTTGGATTAAAAAATATGTATAAAAATATATTAGATTCTGATGCATTGAGATTTAAAGAGAGCCTAATCAGATTAGTTAATAACATTGAGGAAATTAGAGTTAATTATTCCAATAAAATTAATCTTGGAATTCCTTGTTGTGAGTGTTATAAAAAGATTTTCGATTAAATGATATTATACTTTCTAATTCTTAATAATACCTGACGCTTTTATTATATCCTTATGATCAAATGCTAGCTTTAAAGATGAAATATCTGTAAAATTTACAATTTTTAGAGACTGAGCATCGTCTTTGGCTATTGGCTTCTCTGAGTCTGCTAATGGTTCACATAAATAAGCTATTGATATGGTATGTCCTCTAGGATCTCTATTGGGTGCTGAAAAAACACCAATCAGTTTTTTAATTTTTACTTTCATATTTGTTTCTTCGTAAGCTTCTCTAATACACGCGTCCTCGACGCTCTCTCCGACGTCAACAAATCCTCCAGGTAAAGCGAACTCTCCTTTAAAGGGGGGATTTTTCCTCCGAATTAACACTATCGAATTTTTTTTTAATCTAATAACCGCATCAACAGCTACTAATGGAGTTATAGGTTTTGCCATTTTTAATCATCCCATACATCAGAGCTTAATAGATGCTCTATTCGCGTTCTTCGTGGTCTAACAAATGTAGTACGACTTAATTTTCGTTCCAGTAGTAGATGTTTTTCGAGATTTATTGAATTAACCATATAGACTTCGATATCACCCTCATTTAAAATAATGTGATTGAAGCTAGGACTATCGTCTGCTCTCACTTTATTAGAAGCAGATGTGCCACAGTAGAGGAATGTTGTTGGTCCGATTACATAAGCATGTGGAACGTGTCTATGTCCCATTAAAACCAAATCTAGTTCGAATAGTTGGGTAAACTCGAGAATTTCTCCAGCATCTCTCACGGTTGTGAATTTTTGTCCTGAAAGAGGTACAGGTATTAAGTGATGATGAAGAGCCATTATCC
>JAGXNP010000014.1:0-29655 GCA_019894885.1 Promethearchaeota archaeon
AATATAAGAATAATAAGAGTATGCGCAAGGAATTGAGCATAACTGAGTTTTACTTTATTAATTAGACAATTTATAATTTATATCAAAAATATCTCAATCAAAATGTTTTAATTTGTTTTAAGTCGCATTTCTAACATCCTTAATGACTTTATAAGTTCTTTTTAGTAATTCGTAGGCGACTTGGGGAGGATTCCATCCTTTCAGTCCACAATCGGGTCCTACGAATTTAACTCTATCCTCATAATGCTTAAGAGCAAAAAGCAAATTTTTCTTGATGAATTTTTCTGAATCAATTAAGCTCATAGTGCCTTCAAATGTTTTAAATTCATCAAGTAAAGCCCCTGCATCCAATTTCTCAGCCATTATGCTGTTTATATTCGTTCTCGTGATACCGACACGTATGAATTTATCATGCTTTTCTAAGTCATTTTTTGGAATGACATTAGAATGATCAGAGGCATATTCACATGTGAGCACATCTATGTTTTTTGCTTGAATAGGAATTGAGTATTTTTTTAAAGAATGAAGGTGGATTTGGATAATACCCTCTATCCCTTCCACAGTTTTATCAAAAGCTTTAATCAAGTCATCTTCTTCAATATTAAACATGTCAACATACCCAAATGACGGTTCATCTATTGAGATGATGGAATTTTGAAGATATTTGGTGTTCTTTATTGATTGTTTCAATATGATATTAAGAGATTTAGCAAAATTGAACGCCATATCAGGATATATCGTAAAACCATGTTTTTTTATGTATAATTCTATGGGTCCAGTAATACATACTTTTATCTTAAGGGCATTTCCAGTTCTTTCATAATAATCTTTCGCAAAATGTTCTAATATAAAGAGCTCGGGAATAATTGCTTTTTCAGCATCAATCAAAGATGGCTCTACTTCATAATCTTCAATAGGTTTTAAAAATTGGGTATACATATCCATATGTTGGGGATAGTTTATTATCTCTACTCCTGCATTTAATTTTAACTGAAACGATTGGAGAAATGGATGGATGAAAAAATTATAAATTCCTCTATTCTCAAATATATCTGCGTTATTTACAATTCCCTTGTATCCTGCCCAATAAAATTGCTTGAACTTGTCAAGATCAATATAGTCTGGTAATGGAAAACTACCTACATCGTCAAATTGGGGAAATTCAAATTCATCCATTAATTAAACACAACCACAAATATCGTTAATCATATATAATCTGTCGTAACAGATATATTTATGGAGCATGAGTTAATCAATAAACAAATAAAAAGAAAGAAAAAACAACAAATTGCCGAATTAGCGCTAGCTGCGAAAAATGCTAAGGAGAGAGATGGTAAGCCATTTATATTTCACTTTCTTACAACTTTAAAATGTAATTGCGATTGTGATACTTGTCTTTGGAAAAACAATACGAAAAAAGATGAACTTACGCTTGAGGAAATCAAGCGTATATATTTGGAAGCAAAGGAAGCGGGATTTTTAGTAACTATTCTATGGGGTGGAGAACCTCTCATTAGAAAAGATATTACTGAAATTATTAAATTTGTTAAAAGGGAGTTAAAGTTTACAATTGTTGGAATAGTTACGAATGGCTGGTTCCTTCCAGATAAAATCAAAGAATTTGGAGATGATCTAGATTTTATTCTTATGTCTTTGGACTCCCCTAGGCCGGAAGAACATGATCAGATTAGAGGGTTGTCTGGATTGTATGATAAAATAATGGAATCTGTTAATATTGTCAAAGAAAGTTATCCATTAATTTCACTACAGTTTAGCTTTTCAATTAGTAAATATAATATGAATCGTGTAGAGGAAATGATAAATTTATCAGATAAAATTGGAATTCCTGTAGCTTTTAATGTAATTAATACTGTCCGCCATTATTCACATGGTGATTTAGATGAGAAAGGTATGCATTCTGCGAGTGAAAAAGATATTAGTAAAGCATTTGAAAGAATTTTAGACGCTAAGAAGAACGGTTCTAAAGTTCTAAATTCAGAAATGTATTTAAACCATTTTATTGGTGGTAAAAAGCAATACATATGCCATACAAAAAAGGTTTTTATGTTTGTAAACTATAATGGAGACATTGAAAATTGTCTTCAGATTGATAAACCTATAGCTAATTTACGAGAAACATCTGTTAGTGAAGTACTACAACTTCCTCACTTTATTAAATTTATTAAAGAGAGCGAGAAATGTTATAGCTGTAATTCTCCCACAATGATCGACACAAGTTATTTATGGGATGATATAAGATTGTTAACAAGATCAGGAGGTATATCGTTTGGTTAGATTTTTATTATCTTATCTAATAGTATTTCTCTATCAAAATATCTATATCCTCCTCCACTATATCAAATAGTATAAAAAGTAATATGTCTATTATCCTTCGGGGAGGTTTTTCATTTCGTATTTGAGAATAAGTATTGGGGGATATTTCCCTTAATTTATCTAATTTGGTTTCATCTACGGAAACAATATTGTGAATTATAGATGAAGTGAAATATCGAATTAAATCAATTATTATTAATTGATATTTAGACCGGAATAGTGTAATATTAGGGATTGGTATTTCTTCTTCTAATTTAGTCTTGCTTCTCTTTATCATAATATTTTTTGCCTTAAATAAAAAATTCACAATTTTTGAATTAAGATAAGCAAGAAGAAATAAGTAATCTATGTCGTTCCTCCCTTCCCTTAACCATAAGAAATAAGTATCAGAGGTGGCATAATATGAATCTTTAGTATATCCAAACACATTTGATTTGGATATATAACTAAAAAATATTTTAGGTTCCTTATCATAGTAAGGTTCGAGTTTAATTAATTTTCTTTTATGTTCAGTATCATACTGAGTAATAAAACTCCCTCTTCGTGGAAAATAGATGTCTTTAATATTTTCTTTGGCATTCCTAAGTATATTTTCATGTTCTCCTTTGTATTGGTTTAAATATGCTGTTAGATTAGGATATTTCTTCTCTACAAGTTCATTACGTATTGTTAAGTTTTGATTTTTAAATTCATTTTTATCAAGATAGATTAAATACCCGGAAAAATCATTTTTGTCATAATTGAAAGGCTGTATAACTTTACTTTTATATATTTTTTTTAATTTTTGTTTCTCTCCATCGTTTAGTTTTATGAAAGCATCGTCAATCTTGATAAACATGTCCGAATCGACAATTTTGAGTTTAGTATTCTCTTTTAAAATAAAAATATCATCTTTAATCAGAATTAATCCATTTCTAATGACAAAAAAATCAATTAAATCTGATTTAATTCCATTAAACCTGCAGTGTTTCTCAATCTTTTCAACAACATTCTTTACGTCATGAGGATACTTTAAAATCCAGCCGTTATTTTTAGATAGGTCTTTATTTGTCATTGCTGATTGGTATTTTAACAAATGTGGGGAATTTTTCTTATTCAATATATCTATAAAGATCTTTTCGGGTGGATTTTCATTAAATTGGTTATTACCTGATTTAACTTGAATTATATCAATTTTCTTATCGATTTTTTTTTGTTTTTCTTCCTCGTACTTTTTTTGAAGTACAAAAATACAATTATGTTGACCCTTAGCATCTTTAAAAACTTTAATTTTTGATAAATCAAAATAGTATATCACGAAGCAATCTTTTGTAATGTGGGGCTTAAGATGCTTTATCCCTGTCTTTTTTGATTTAGTTAACCAGTAATTAGTTGTGATAAAAGATAATAACCCTCCCGGTTTTAATTTTTCTATTCCTAAATGGATGAAAAAATAAAATAAATCCATATTTCCAACGAAATATTTTTTACAAATCGGATAATTCTTTACAAGCTCTTGAAAAATTTGAGCGTTATAGTTTTGTCCTAAATACGGTGGATTTCCTATAATGATATCGAATTTTTCATTAGCGTCTGATCCTAAGAAATTCTCAAATTTAAGCTTTATATTCGGATAACTTCTTAAAAGATGAGTTTTTAAAGTTTGATCTAATTCATAGGCAGTAATATCAGTAAATCCTTCACCTAATATATAATTTAGAAAGATTCCTTTACCTGCACTAGGTTCGAGAATTTTAATCTTGTCAATGGTAGACTCATTATGTGTGGAAAAATAATGTTGCTTAATGTTTTTAACCATAAACTCCGCTATATAATCAGGAGTAAAAATTTGGCTTAATCGATTTTTATTCGAATCCATTGTTTACTAGATTGTTGAAAGAAGCTAAATATTTGAAGTTTTTACTTAGATTTCATTTTCATTTTAAAAGAAATGATAAAAAAAAGAGATTTTTTTAATGCTCGTGATGATGTTCGTGGTCCTTAGATTTAATATTTACTGGTTGCATGTTACCAATTGCCCAACCAGCCACTTCATTAAGAGAGGGATGAATTACCATAGATTTATAAACTGGCATAAAAGAACCAGCCTCAGGACAAGATCTCCCTAACTTATTAGATCCCGTTCTTGCGGGAAAATCGGGAGAATCACAGGTATATCCTGCATTCATTAAATATACAAAGGGTTGAACAAGTATCGCAGCATGGGGTCCAACCGCATGTGCACCTAATAATTTATAGGATTTATCGATGATCAGTTTAACAAAACCGTTATCTATATCATCGTTATCATACCCCATCGCAAACCCTTTTGCTACTGTAGAGTAATTCTTAACAGCTACAAAAATTTCGTGCCCATTGTTTATAGCTTCTTCCTGGGTCATACCTACATGTCCAATTTGAGGTGATGTAAAAATAGCCCAAGGTACTACAGAATAATCTACTTCCTGTTTTTCGCTTTCAGGACCAAAAATGTTGTTAGCACAAAGATCCGCTTCATAATTTGCTTTATGTCTGAATTGATAAAGACCGTTAGCGTCTCCAAAACACCAGATATTCGGTTTTGCCGTTTCTAAGTATTTATTAGTTTTAATCCAACCTCTTTCATTAGTTTCAACCCCAGTCTTCTCGACCGCTAATAAATCAGCATTAGAACGGCGTCCGGCAGCAATTAAAATTTCTTCGGCTTGTAATTCAATTTCTTTTCCACTATCAACATTTTGAACTGTAACTGTTTTAAATTTATTTTTTGTGCCTACTTTAATCGCTTTATGGTTTACTAACACATTCATATGATTCTTAAAATTACGTTCCAAAAATTCACTTATTTCTGGTTCCTCAGTCATAACTAAGCGCGGTAACATCTCTACGATGGTCACTTTTGTGCCAAATGCAGAAAAAATATGGGCAAATTCAGCTGCAATAACTCCACCCCCAATGATAATTAGACTTTCCCACGGCCTATTAGGAAATTTATTACCAAAGAAATTTTCATTTGTTATGTATTCGATTTCGCTTAATCCTTGTATCGGTGGAATAAAAGAACGAGCACCAGAAGCTAATACAAATTTTTCTCCTTTAAAGGTACCAATGATCTTTCCAGAATCAACAGATTTAACCTGCATTTCATAATCTCCTACAAATTCACCTACTCCTTTATAAAGTTTCAAGTTTGGTACGTGCGATAGTCCTTCTTCCATTTCTTTACTTTCGTCTATTTGACTCCACATTCGTTTAGCAATTAAATCCCAATCAATATCTTCAACTCTAAATTTTATCCCTACCTTAGTGGCATGTTCTGCTTCTCTTATTAAATCTGCGGGATGCACCAATACTTTTGATGGAATGCAACCACGAGTTAAGCATGTCGCTCCAAGTTTCGTGTCTTCAACTAGTGCACACTTTAACCCCATCTGAAGTCCATAATTAAGAACATTTAATCCTGCTCCAGATCCTATAACAACTAAATCATAAGTCTCCATAAGTTCAATTTTACCTTAATTGTTTTTAAATTTTTTACTAATTTTTTAAAGATCATACAAAAGCGAGACTAATTGAGATTCTTGCCACTTTTTAATAAGAAATTAATAAAAATTAAAGAAAACTATGATCTACTTTCTCATATTGATAAAACCGCCAGATTTCATCAACTCACAAGGTTTAAGGTATTTTTTATCGCTTAATTCCACGAAATCTTCTAACATTTTAGACCATTTTATGTAGTTTCTTTTTCCAGGACCGAAAGGTCCTGGCATACTAGTTCCAGTCAACATCACATCATCAATAATTTTATAACCAGAGACTATCTTCTCTTCCAACAATTTACATCCTTCATTTAACATAATAGCCATTGTAATTTCTGGATTTAAAATGCCTGCTTTTTTATTTAAGAAAATTTCTGGTTTCCCCGCCGTCCAGTCGTAAAATCCTCGTCCTGTTTTTCTTCCTAAATTTCCTTCAACTACAAGATTTGTAAGAACTTTACCGGGAGCAAAATCAGAGGAAAAAATCTTCTCATAACTTTTCAAGGCATTATAAGTAGTATCTACACCAAGATAGTCAGTTAATTCACAGGGTCCCATCGGAGTTAATTTTCTTGCTTCGGCATCGGCATCGATTTGTTCCCATGGGATGCCTTTCTCAAGAGCTAGATCAAAAATCCAGTTAAGATAAATAATTGGAGGAGTTAGTAATCTATTTGCTATAAATCCCGGACTCTCTTTTTCAATTCGAACAGATAATCGTTTTCCCTTTAGACAAGGTAACCTCTTTCCAATTTCGACACCAATGTCTAATGCTTTATCAGTAGTTTTTTCACCCTTCATTACTTCAACACAGCATTGAAGGACAACGGGGAGGAAAAAATGCATCCCAATAACATTTTCTGGCTTATTTGAATCTTCAGCGATGTCTGTTATTCTAAATGTCGAAGTATTTGAAGCAAAAATACAGTGGGGGGGTGAATTTTCCATAACCAAATCACATACTTGTTTTTTAATGTCTAATTTTTCAACGACCGCTTCAAATACGAAATCACTCTCTTTAACTGCAGATGATAAATCAATTGATTTTCTGCATCTTGACATGATATTAGAAATAGATATACCTTCTCCTAGCTTACCTTTTATCTGAACTTTTTTTAATCCCTCTTTAATTTTAGCTATACCATTGTTAACAATATTTTCTTTAACATCAACTAGTATTACATTAAATCCCGCCATTAAAGCAACTTGGGCAATACCATTACCCATAACTCCTGCTCCTACAACAGTAATGTTTTTAACTTTACTAATATCCACCATTTTGGATGCAAATTCTTAAAAAGTAATATTCTATTGCTTAAAATTCTTAATTTTAAGATAATTTTTATGAATATAATCTTGATATTATTCGTTGATTTAAAAACATTAAAGCTGGGGATCTTTTTTTTGTAAAATTACTGTTGAAGTAATTATAGACGCACGGAAAGTAGGTAAAATTAATAAAAAATAAAAAAGGAATTAATTATAATGGCTTTTAGTTCTCGATGATATCCTTCAACTTTGGGAAAATTCGAGGATAATGAACTGCCATACAATGAATTCCGGCGAGGAGATCCTTTTTCCGTAATTCTGTTATGAAGGGTTTAAAGAATTCATAATTATATTGGTCATACAATTCTTTTTGCTGCTTCTTATCAGTGACTTCTTTTTTAACGCTTTTCCACTTAGCTAAGATATCCTTAGGAACGCTTACGCCGGGCACAAAAGTGTCAAAACCCTTAGCCATCCCGTATGATTTCATAGGAAAGATTCCAAGTAATACCGGCACTTTATATTTCTTAATTTCTGATAAAAACTCTATAGTTCGATCGAGGTCATAAACAACTTGGGTTTGTATAAATTCACAACCAGCTTCTGCTTTTCTACCTATTTTTAATATTTCAGCACCCATTGGATCAGCATTAGGATTTGCAGCCGCTCCAACGTGTAGAGTTGGAGGTGCTTCGATTTCATTACCGTTAATAGTGCCTTTATCAACCATTTCCCTCACTAATTTAACAAGCGTTGCGGAATCAAGATCAAAAACAGGCTTGGATTCGGGCATATCCCCTAAGGCAGTGTGATCACCTGTAAGAGAAAGCACATTGCGTATCCCTAGAGCATGTGCACCCATTATCATTCCAGCTATACCTAACTTGTTAACATCCCTCACAGTCATTTGCCAAACACATTCTAAGCCAGTAGCTTTTTGAATTAAGTGTGTAGCAGCCATGGAGTTTATTGTTACGATTCCTAAGGGACTATCTGTCACATTTGCGGCAATAACATATGGAGCCATTTCTTTAGCTTCATGGATAGTGTGAGAGAGATCTGTTGTCTTTTCAGGCTCAAGTTCACCTGTTAATATAAATTCACCCTTCGCAAGGGCTTCCCCTAATTTTGAATATGCTTTTACTTCTGTCATTTTCACATCTACCTCCAAACTACCTCTCTTTGATGGCCAATCTTACTCCAATCTAAAGGATCTCTTAATTTTGAGAATAAGTCTAAGCGGCCTAACTCTTTTAGACGGTTATATATCAATATCCATCCACAATCTTTCTCGTAGTCGCCAACTTCACATTTTCCATCGACCATCCCTCCACAAGGTCCATTCATTAGTGCTTTAGCGCAAGTTGTAATTGGGCAAATTCCACCAGTTTCGTTTAACAAACAATTGCCGCACCCTTGACAACGCATATAAAAACGCCCGATGCGTTCTGTCATACCTATAAACTCAGTGTTATTGGCTGTGAAAACGGGTATTTCTGGATGAGTTTTTGTAAGAACTTCAATAATTGATTGTACCCCCAAACCGCATGATAAAGTTAAAATAGCGTCGGCTTCCTTAACATCATCATCAATCTTACGTAAATCCTTTTTCATCACACGGTTATCACAAACATCATCGCTCACTATTGTGTTAATAACATTAAAGCCTCTTTCTTTTAGTTTTTCCGACCATTCCTCGGCTCCTTCAGTTCCCCCAGTTTGACAAAGAGCCGCGCAAACTCCACAACTCACGACTAATACATTTTTAACTTTATAATTGTTGAGAGCTTCGAAAACTTCTTCTTCTGGTTTTTTTGTAGTTATTACAACCATAGTTTTTATCTCTTTTTTAGGATTTTAGTAGATTTTAAATTTAATTTGATTGTGTTAGGAAATTAATGAAATTATTAAAAATTAATTGTTTTAAAACAATGGAGAGATCAAAAACAGAAAATCTTTGATCGAAAATGTAAAAAAAAGTCATACTTCTGTACTAATTAGACTAGAAATGATTATTAGAGATAGCTGATTACTGTTCATTCTTAATTTGCTTTTCTTCCTTTTTATATTTTGAAAGTAGTCGCCTATGTCTATAGTGAAATATAACTACGACTGATATAGTCCCAATTATAAGTACTATTACAATGATAAAAACTAATTCGATTGGAAATGGCAGAGTGGTAAGTCCATATGCATAATATATATCCATCTCATTATTTCTTCCGTCAGACCAAACTACATGAGGTATACCATACTGATCGAGTTGAATACTCATATATTCTCCAGGTCTCGTGAAAAGGCTCGAAGTGTCTTCGTTCGCTATAACTATTTCGTCAGATAAAACAGCGTTGCTTCTCTCAACACCCATAAAATTGATTGTGCGATAATAGGACCTGTAATTATTTCCTAATTCACTATAATAGACAATGTGGAGCTTTCCAGTCTGATCAATCACCATATCAGGATTCCATTGGTTCCCAGCTGTTAGTGGATTCACTCGTATTCGTTCACTCCAATTCGAACCATAATTGTCAGAATAGCGAAGATAAACATCAAATGTGTTAGTAACTTGATCAAATTTATCTGCCCATAATACATAGAGCCGATCGTCATTATCAAATTTTACTACTGGTAGAGTAAGCTTACCGGCTGAACCACCTGATGGTTCGATAGCTGAATAGTTTCCGTCCTTGTTAATAATCCGTGGAGTATCAAATGTAATTCCCTTATTAAGACTCTTAGATAAATATAGATTTCCACCACCATCAGGAACCCAACTCCAAGCAACAAAAGCGTCTCCAGAACCATTTAATGTAATATAAGGTCCTACATAAAATTCATCTTCACCTATTACCGAAATTTCTTGGTAGGAGTCTCCTCCATCAATAGAGCGAGTTACACGAATAGTTGCGTTTCCATTGGGGTCTTCTACATCGGCATCATCATAAACAAGATACACAGTGTCATTTTCACCAACAACAATAGTTTCCTTATCAGCAAAATGAGTACCATTTGAAGCTTGAACAGGAGTCCATGTTACTCCATAGTTGGTACTTTTTGCAATTGTAATCTGTGTTAGATAACCTCCACTAGGATTATTAAAATAATTTGGATCGTACTCAAGATAAGCATAATAAATAGTTCCATTGTACCAGTATAACCACGGATCAGATTGTCGCGTAAAAGTACCACCAAACATCGGCATGTCGTAAGGTTGAGTCCATGTTTTTCCGCGATCAAGAGATCTTACAATACTCACGCGTGCTCCACCTCCGTTGTGCGTTTCTGAATTTTTCCAGCCAACGAAAAATGTTCCATCATCACTTATTGCCATTGAAACTTCCACATGGTGGGCATAGTTGTTATCATCTGTTGATAAAAGTTTATTACTTGAAAATTCTAAAATGGTTGCTTCTGTCTCTTGAGAAAGACTTAAACTACCTGCTGCAAAGGAATTAGCTGAAACAAAAATTAAAAAAGGGAGTAAAAATGCTAAAAAGAGCATAATCGATGTTAAGAAGATGTACGATTTTCTAATTCCATTCATTTACTGCCACCATTTTAACTTATTTTTGGAAATTTATATTTTTACTATTAATATTTCATCTATAACAATCAATTAATAAACATTAGTATTCAATAATACCAGTTGTTTATTACCGATTCTTTTTAAAATACCAAATAAAGAAAAAAAAGAAATAAATAATTATTGTATTAAAGTGGGAAGGATTTTTGCTAATGGAACGGCCAACCCACCAAGTAAGGAGCCAATAGATGTCAGTTTTTTAAGATAATCCTTGATGTTTTTGGTAACTTTTATAGTCCTTGTTTTCCCTTCTATAATAGTGCCATCAGATGACATTAAATAAATTTGAATCGTCTGTTCTCCCGTCTCTCTTGGCTCTAAAGTTAACCAAGTTGTATCTCCGTTTTCTAACATAGTTGATAATACACCTGCAATGTCATTACCTTCAGAAGAAATTAGGGGAATGGGTTTATTCGGAATTAAAAAGCTTCCTCTTCCTTCAACTTTGATATCCAACTTCAATTTGTTAGGTTCGAAACCAGGGGCGACTACCTTAATAGCATAATTCTTATCTTCAGGAGCATTATTGTAGAGGAAAACCATCACATTAAGTTCTGAATTCAAATACACAACTTCTTGTGCCGTAGAATCCATATAAATTGGATCTTTTGAAAGACGTTCAATGTTATCAGCAAGTTCTAATTGAAGCCTATCAATGATGTTAAAAAAGCCAGGATTGTATTTTTTAATGTAATTGAATAATTTAAAGATATCAGAAGTAGAGAAATACCATAATCCTTCAATTAGCAACCCCTTTTTGGTATCAAAAGAAGCAGAATCTACATTAATTACTTCTTTTAATTCACGGGTAAATTGTTCATCCGTTAAAACGCCTTGATATAGCAAGTAGTATAAAAATAATATTGATTCAATTCCAAAAGTTAACGGTAATTCATCTTCCTCGGCTTCTTTAACTTTTTGAATAAAGGTCGGCGTTAAAAGTTTATCTATCCCTGCTAAGTATTCGTCCCATTTAAGATATGTAACCGGATCCAAATGATCTGAAAAAACCTCGGCAAAAAAATTATCTAGAAAGATTTTATGTGTTGTGGGTTTATAGAAATCCTGAAGACCGTTAACATCGTGAATATTAAGGTTTAAGCTACGAATAATAATTGCTAATCCTAAACCAATCAGTGCAAATCCTGCTGCTGCGAATCCTAAGTTTAGATCTCCAATTAATAACATTACCAAGAACAAAATAAGTGCTACAAAACATATAGCGGCGATAATCTTTAGCAAGTTAACAACTCGTTTAACGCTAGAAAACAGCATTTCAAAGCCATCGAGGCTGTCTATTGGTCTCCCTCTTTTTCTTTCAAATTTTAATCTTAATTTAAGAGAAGAATTTGTAGAATTTGCTCCTAGAAATAGCATTATTGAATTGAAGGCATATATTCCTAAGATTACGAAGAATACAATTTTTAACGCGAAGCCCAATACTGAAATAAAAGCTAGAATGGTTACTATTAATAGAAGAATAGGAAGTATGAATAGTAGAATTTTCCCAACTCCAGAGACATATTTGACCATTTTACCTTGAAATCGTTCTTTTTTATTTATTTTAGATAAGTCTTTTTCTAATTCTCTTTCCATTTTAGAATTCATCTGTTTAATTTCTGTACAATTTAATAAAGATATAGTTAGAATAATAGAAATCGTGATTTAAAATATTAATGTAATTATCTCCTTAACGTCTCATTTTAAAACTAAATATTTAAACCAGACTTCCTTTAATAGAATCATGTCGGAAATTGATAATTATGAGATTGTAAGACAAAAATTAAGTCTCGGGTCTTTATACGCACCAAAACATAAGAAAATTTTTGAACTGATGAAAATTTTATGGAATGAAGAGGAAATTGAAATCCTTTCCAAGTTTGAAGGCGCTGATAAATATACTTCGCTAAAAGCATTAGAAAAATCAACAGGCGTCCCCAGAGATAAATTAATTTCTATTTTAGATGGGTTATACAATAAAGGTACAATTGCGAAAGTAGAGAATGTATATGGGTTAATTCCGATTCTTCCAGGCATATTTGAAAGGTATTTTATTAGAAGGACCGATTCTAAGGAAAATTTAATAAAAGTAGCGGAGTTATATATTTGGTTTTTTAAGAGCTTTCTACCTTCCTTCTTAGTCGATACTAACTTAAAGTTTTTTAGACCGCGATTACCCATCGACGCTAAGGATAAATTAATTGAAATTGACGAATCTCTTGATGTCGAGTCTCAAATTCTTCCGTATGAATTAGTTTCTCAATTAATTGATAATTACGAGGTCTTCACTGTTATTCCTTGTCAATGCCGCTTAATAGCGGAGTACACCGGTGATCCATGTAAAGTAGCACCAGCAGAGATGGGTTGTTTTTTAGCAGGAGAAGGAGCTCGATCATCTATCGAACGAGGAGCGCCTAAGCTTAGTAAGGAAGAAGCAGTTGAATATCTTAAAAAAACAGAAAAAGCAGGATTAATTCATAGTTGTGTAGCCGACAGCAGCATTGAATCCACTTTATTCATATGTAATTGTTGTTCGTGTCATTGTGGATCTCTCGCAGCCGCAAAAGAACATAAATACTATGCCACTTTAGCATCAAACTATATACCTAAAATAGATGATGATCTTTGTACAAAATGCGAAGTTTGTCTAAATAAATGCCCAATGGGTGTTATCTATCATAAACTTCCTAACGAACCAGATTCTTCTGATGAACACATGTTTATAAATGAAGATTATTGCTTGGGGTGTGGCGTTTGTGCAACTAATTGTCCTAATGATGCAATAAAATTAGTAAAAGTCAGAGATAATATTCCCCAAGAAAAATTTAAATTTGGAACGAAAACATTTAGTGAGTTAATTTAATTCAATAATTCATAAGTAATGATTAGATTTTTACTAACATTTTTAGATGGAATAATGCTTTATTTCTTACATTTTTTCATAAAAGGTGAGAAAAAAGTCAAAAAAAAATGTTTTTCGTCATTTTTCGATCATTTTTTTTGTATGTTATACATTTTAGGGGGATTATTTTCCCAAATAATGACAAATTCCTTTTTCAATCAAAATATAGCCAGAAATAGTTAAATTTTTAAAATTTCGCCCAATCTCGTAAAAAGGATAAAGGAAAATTTCCCAATGCATTTAAATACTAACATTGGTTAAAATGTAATTAGTTATAAAAACAAATTAATTAAAAAAAGTGAGTGATAGAAAATATGGAATTATTAAAACTTCAAGAAAAAATGTTAAGCTTATCAGATGATAGATTGAGTAGTATTTATTCTTATGCGGGTAGAGTAACTCAAGAAAGTATTGATGAATTATCTCCAATTTTGTTAGAAATTTGTTTAAAGGCTGAATCTGGCATTTTAAAAAACCAGTTAGGTCAAGTGATCTTTCATTTACAGAAAACCGAAAGATTGAATACCCGAATAGGTTTTGAAAAACTATTACATGGTGCTCTAAAAGTGAATATCAAAGAAGTGTTTGATCTTCTCGAGTCTGGTGCTTCAGATGCAAGAACATTAGTTGAAAGAATTAAATCTATTTTATAAAGAAAAAGTTTTTTTTACCTTCTTATTTTATTTTAGTAATGGTTAATCGAGATACTCAGGCTGATTTAGATAAAGCATGGGGACATTACGAAAAAATCCGAGACTCTCTTAACGGTTTATACGAAATTTTGAACATAAACTTAGAGAAAGAAAACATATTTTACCAATGCGCTGTTGATAATCTCGAGAATTTAAAAGATACAATAATTGATCTTCTTAAAAAGGATTATAATCCCACTGAAATTAAGATAAAAATGCGGGAACTAGAGTTCGATATGAAAAAGACTTTATTCTTTGAGAAAAAGGAGAAACAGAAATAAATTGTTTTATCAGCCAAATCTGCTTGTATAAATTCTATATTAATTATTCTTAAATCTTACTAACTTAAGATTTCAAATTTCACTTTTATTTATAAAGGGGTTCGAGTTAATTTATAATAGAGCTTTATTTTTATGAAAATAAAAATCGAAAGGGGATTATGTTTTGTTAACTGTATTTGGTTGGATAGATGGGATTACTGCTTTTGGAGTTGTCATTTTTGGGTTCATATTTGGATTTTTCTTCTTATATAAAGCGCGTAAATCTGGTGCTAAGATTTTAACTATTTTAGGATTAGTAAATATTTTAGCAGGGCTTATGTATTTAGGAGTTTTTACAGATTTTTTGGTGGTTCTGGTAACAGAAACTAATCTGGATAATACTTACGGTTTAGTTGGGATTTTAAGTTACATTTGGTTCGCTCCAGCAATGATACTTGCTCTCTATATCGGTGCTGAACTCTTAATACCCAAGAGAAAGTGGTATCTCATGTTTATAATTATTGTTGTATGCATATTATTTGAAATTCTTTTCTTCTTAGACCCAATGGGTACGTTCAATTTTGTCGATCCATCAGTTCTGGGAGCATCCTTAATAGATTACAATGTAAATATGTTTACACCTGCGGGAATTATAATGGCATTATTATTAGTAATGGTTTTAGCTATTCTTGGGTTTGGTTTTTTAATAAAGAGCTTTCAATCTACAGGCGTGTTAAGGAAAAAATTCTTATTCTTATCGATGGGATCTATATGTTTTTGTATATTTGGACTATTAGAGGGCTTAACAGAACCAGGATTAATGGTAATTTTCGTAAGGGTCGGTTATCTAACTAGTTTTTGGCTAATGTATTACGGTCTAAAAGATTAGGAATAAATCTCAAATCTTTTTTTTTGTTTCAAAAGGCAAATTAAAAATTGCTTCTTTTATTTTTTCAAATAAGGATAAAATTTTGAAAACCAGGTACTTTTTTTGTATAAATTTAAATCTGAACTCGATAAAATTGATGAAGTTTATAAAATTAAAATTGATGTCCCTTTTCAAGTAAAATTTGTATGTGTTTACCTGTTTAAGTTAGCAGACCAATATGTTTTAATTGATGCGGGTTTCAATAGTCCAGCATGGAAGAAGAAATTTCTAAAAGAAATTAACACTATAGGATTGAATATTGAGGATATAGATGTTTGTATAATAACTCATAACCATTTAGACCATATTGGACTAATTCAAGAATTTAAGCAGAAGAACCCAAATTTAAAGATTGTTATGCATAATATAACTAACAAAATCTTAGAGTGGGAAACAGATAAATCAAATAAGGAGGAAATTGAAAAAGAGGCAATTAGGGTTTCTATTGAAATGAAGAACTATGGATTGAGTGAAGAGGAAAGGTTAAGAATTGTAAAATTTTTTACTTACTGGCCAAAATTAAGGAAATATCAAACACCAGATAAAATTGTATATGATGGTGATAAGCTTTTAAATGATCTAGAAATAATTTGGACACCCGGACACAGCTTTGGGCATATTTGTGTTTTTGACGCTAAAAGGAAATATCTCTTCAGTGGAGATCATATATTAAGTCGCATTACACCTCATATAGGTAATTTTATAATACCTGATTTTCTCACTGATGAATATGTGGACTATAATTTCAAGAATGTACTTGAGCATTACCTTCAGTCATTAGATAGAATTGATAAATTAAATCCTAAAATTATTTTTCCAGGTCATCAAGAAATAATCTACAATCCCCATGAGAGAATTAATGCAATTAAAGAACACCATAAAAATAGACTTAACGATATATCCAATGTAATAAAAAACAACCCACTAACCCCAAAAAGAATATCTCAAATTCACTTTGGTGAAGATTTAGATGATATTAATTCTTATATGGCACTAAGCGAAGTTCTAGGACACCTGCTGTATCTTGAAGATCGCGGAAAAATAGAGAAATTTGAAAAGAATGGAAAATTTTATTATAAAAGTTAAAAAAACATGGCGTTCTTCTTGATAGAATGGATTAACTTTATAGTGATGATTAGTTCCTCTTTCCTTCTTACCATTTTTTATATTAAAAGCGTTCGACCTGCGTTACTTGAGAAAAAAATAGGAGAAGTGGCGTTTAAAAAGTGTTATTATTATCGAATAATGGCGAGTTCATTCATGGGCATAATTCTGATTACTCAAATCATCTATTTTTATTATCCTCTTCCGATTGATTTCCCACTTTTCTTCCCATGGGATTATTGGATCTCATTTTTAATTGTTTTCTTAATTGCTGTACCAAGTCTCCTAATTATTTTTAAAGGTATTCGCGATGCGGGAGAAGAAACTATTAGACCATCGAGGGCCAATTCTCTATATGGGGGTATTTATAAAAAGATAAGGCACCCTCAAGCTATAGGGGAACTCGGTACGTGGTGGATCGTACCTTTCTTGTTTAATTCTCCCTTTCTCGGTGTTTTTTCTTTAATATGGATACCAATCTTTTACTTGTTTTGTGTTTATGAGGAAAAGGATCTTGAACTAAGATACCACGAAGCATACATTGAATATAAAAAGAAAACTGGAATGTTTTTTCCAAAATTGAAAAGTTTTAAAAAGAATTGATAAAGCAAAAAATATTTACCAATTACCTACATAGGCACCTTTTCATTTTGAGAGACAGTCTTAATTGGTTTTAAAACAACACAAACGCGTTCTACGCCTTTGACATCACTTCTTCCTCTAAAACTTTCGATAACTGCATCCAGTTCATTTATTTCTGGAACATTTACCTTAACGAGAATGCCACATTCTCCCGCTAAGAAATATACTTCTTCACACTGAGGAAGAATTTGTGCCTCTCGTAATAATTCCTTTAATTCGGAGTGATTTCTCGGGATTAATGTAATAAATGCTATAATACAGTGCTCGTCCTCTCTACATATTTTAATCGTGAACTTCTCTATTACATTTTCATCTTGAAGTTTAATTACTCTTTTTCTTACGGTGGATTCACTCATTCCTATTTCCTCTCCTATTTCGCGATAAGGTCTTCGTGAATCCTCAATTAACATTTCTAGAATTTGTTTATCTTTCTCATCTAAATTTTTCATATTTCTATCTCATCCTTCCAATTTGTTCAAATGTAGTAAAAAAATTGTATTAAATTTAGTTTTATATTACACTTTTTGCTAAAAGTTTTTTAACAGGGGCTCAAAAAGCCTTTCGTAGTGAACAGCCATGCAATGAATGCCCGCAGCTTTAGTAGTTTTCTGGATTTCCTTGATAAATGGTTCAAAAAAATCAATATTAATCTTATCGATAGCTTCGTTCCGCTTTTTTTTATCTTCTTTGTACTGTTTTTTTGCAGTTTTTAGAGCGGCCAAGAGATCCTTTGGAACTGAAACGCCAGGGATGTTCTCGTTAAAATACCAAGCAATTCCATAATTTTTTATAGGAAATAATCCTAGCAATACAGGAACATTAAATTTTTCTAATTCTTTTAGGAATTCTTTAGCATCATCTATATCAAAAGATGTTTGAGTTTGAATGAAATCAGCACCAACTTCTACTTTTCTTCCTACTTTTAAGATTTCGGGTTCTCTTGGGTTTGAATTTGGATTAGCGGCGCATCCCACATTCATTTCGATTTTCCCACCTTCAATTTCGTTTCCCTCTAAATCAGTACCATCATCTACCATTTTAGAAACGAGATCAATTAACTGTGTTGAGTCTAAATCGTATACTGGTCTCGCATTTTTATTATCTCCTAACGCTGAATGATCTCCTGTTAATGCCAAAAGGTTTCTTAATCCAAGAATTGAGCCTCCTAAAATATCACCAAATAAAGCAATTCTATTCCTATCTCTAACGGTCATCTGCCAGATGGTTTCTAGCCCCACTTTCTCTTGAACTAAATGGCAAGGTACCATAGAGCAAGTGTAGGCGTCTCCTTGTGGTCCATCAGTGACATTAGCCGCAGTAATTTTTCCTGTTTTCTTCATTTCTTCTGCGGAATGCAGAATGGAGGACAAATCAACCATCTTCTTTGGCTCCAATTCACCTGTGAATAAAAATTTACTTTCTCTCATTGTTTTTACTAAATTACTATATGCTGGTCTTTTTGCCATTTTTTATTTCTCCTCCTTTTTTGGTTCTTCTTCGTTCGTATAAGATTTATTGATCTCAATAAACCGTGGGCTTGACCAATTCCGATAATTTCTTGGGGGACGATATTTGGTAAAAAGATCCAGTCTATTAAATTTTTTAAGGCGTTCGTATATCTTTACCCAAGCACATTCATGTGTATAGCCGCCAACTTCGCATTTGCCAGTAACGGTGCCCCCACATGGTCCGTTACTAAGATTTTTGGCACATCCGGCCATAGGACACACTCCACCAGTAACGCCAAGTAAACACTCTCCACAGGTTTCGCAATATTCAGCAAAAGTATTTTCTGCATTGTTTTCAGCTCCTCCAAACATACTATTTTGAGCTGGGAAAGTTAGAATATTGTCGAATATTCGATTCATCATAACAATACCTAAACCACAGCTTAGAGATACAATTGCATCATATTGCTCAATAAAAGGTCGAACGGTAGTTGCAGCGATTCTATCGTCACATTGCCTAAGTACTGTTATAGCTTTCCATTTTAATTCCTTTCCCTCACTTCTCGCCTTTAGTTCTAGCATCTGTGCTAGTACTTTAGCCTCGTTGATCGAGCGCGGAGGCTGACAGCAACCATCACACCCGGCAACTAAAATTTTTGAATATTGTTTTACCATATCGTATATTTCTTCAATATTTTTTTGTTGCGTAATTATCATATTTCATAACTCCTTTATTTTAAACATAATCTATCATTTTACAATTTCAATTGATTTTTTGAAGCCCGATTCAAGAGGACCCAATTTTTTTATTTTCTCAACAAATTCAGTCATAGTGTCTGAGAAGATTTTTCCTTCGCTCGCAGATACCCACTTACGCATAAATCTATCTGGATTTATTCCTATTGATTCAAGGTCCGATTCAATTTCAAGCGTCCTTCTTAAGGCGTCGTGGTTTCCGGCTATGTAATGACAATCTCCAATATGGCACCCCCCTACAAAAACTCCATCCGCACCTTCTAAAAATGCTTGTAAGATAAAGCTTTTGGAGATTCCACCGGAACACATTACTCTTATAGTCCTTACATTTGGAGGATATTGATACCTACTTACTCCAGCTAAGTCTGCTCCAGCATAACTACACCAGTTGCAGAGAAAAGCAATAATTCTTGGGCGACCATTACCAAACTCTACGCGAGCCGCTTCAGCTATCATCGGTTCAATTTGGAAATTTCCGAAATGGCTCATTGTAATTGCCCCCGCAGGACATTCAGCAGCACAATCTCCGCAGCCCTTACACAGTAAAGGATTAACTTCGGAGATCATCAATCCTTGTTCATACTTTACACCAACAGCACCATAATTACATACATCAGCACACCTATTACAGCTAATACATAATGCGGGATCGACCTTTGAAATTACACCTTCAGTAACCAAAATGTCTTTTGATAATATTGTAGTGGCTCTTGATGCTGCCGATAATGCTTGTGCAATGCTTTCACTAATCGTGGCACATCCTCGGGCGGTTCCGCATAAAAAGATTCCGTCTGTTGCAAAGTCTGAAGGTCTTAATTTTACGTGAGCCTCTAAAAAGAATTTCTCATTGTTAGTAGGTACTTTTAACATCTTTGCTAAGGTTTCGTTTCCTTCCCTATCAGAAACAATGCCAGCGCTTAATGCCACTAAATCTGCGTTGATAGTAATTTTGTCCCCTCTAGATGTAGCAACATCTACGCTAAATTGTGTTTCATTTTGAGTTATTTCAGGGAGAAATTTATTATCAAATCGGAGAAAAACAATTCCCTTTTCTCTCGCAATGTTGTAATATTTCTCTTTAAATCCATAAGTCCTTATATCTCTGAATAAAACGATAATATTTAATTCTGGATTAATCTCTTTCGCTTTTATTGCGTTTTTTATTGCTTCTGAACAACACATTCTACTACAATAGGGATTTTCTTCATTTCGAGATCCAACACATTGTATCATTACTATAGTTTTTAAGCCCTTGATTTTTTCTGAATCGGTAAAAAGCACTTTTTCAAGTTCAGACTGCAGTATTACTTTATCTGTTTTGCCATAAAGAAATTCTCCATCCTTTGGTACATACTCATTAGCACCAGTAGCGACGATTATAATTCCATGCTGAAATTCCTTTTTTTGTTTATCTTTCCCAAAAACTATGTTAGTTGTGAAATTACAAACATATCCTCCAATAGAATTGATTTTAGCATTAAGAAAAACATTAACAAGTTTATGATCATTAACTCTTTTAATTAAGTCCACAATAAGTTCTTGAACATCATAATTTTCAATAGTTTGATAAATTTTGTTTGAAATTCCACCTAATTTATCGCTTTTTTCAATAAGAAACACTTCAAATCCTTGATCTGCTAAATTAAGGGCTGCAGTCATCCCTGCAACACCTCCACCAATTACCATTCCTTTATGAATAACCGAGACTTGTTGTTCTTGTAAGGGTACTAACTTACGAGCTTTTGCTACTGCCATCCTTACGAGATCCATCGCTTTTTCCGTGGCTTCTTTTGGTTCATGCATATGAACCCATGAGCATTGATCTCTAATATTTGCTAAATCGAAAAGATATTTATTTAGACCGGCTTCTCTAATGGTTGCCTGAAATAATGGTTCATGCGTTCTAGGTGTACAGGAAGCAACAATTACTCTATTTAAATTAAATTCTTTTATTTTTTCTTTAATATTTGATTGCGTGTCAGCTGAACAAGTATATAAATTTCTTTCAGCATAAATTACATCGGATAGTCTACTAGCATAATCAACAACGGCAGGAACATCAACAACTCCCGCAATATTAATACCACAATGACAAACAAAAACTCCTATTCGGGGAGGTTTTCCAATGTTATCGATTTCTTTAGGAAGTACTTTTTCTTCGATTAATGTATTTCTCACTTCAGACAATAAAACATTTACAGCTCCAGCAGCTGCACTTGCCTCAACTACGGTTTCTGGAATATCCTTAGGTTCTGAGAACATCCCACAAACATAAATTCCTTCTCGGGAGGTTTCTACTGGAGAAAATGGTTTTGTTTTACAGAAATTCTCTTCATTCAAATCGATTTTAAGCGTTTTCGCTAACTCTTTCGTACTCTGATTTGGTAATGCTCCTACTGCTAAAACGACTAAATTGAAAGTTTCATTAGCTATCTTTCCATCTTCAGATTCATAGTTAAGAATTAAATTGTTTGATTCGGGAATTTCTTTAATAGATGAAATCCGACTTCGAATATAATTAACCCCATATTCCTCTTGAGCCCGTTCAATATATTTATCAAAATCTTTTCCACAAGCCCTTATATCCATTGAAAATATGGTTGGTTGAACGATTGGCATATGTTCTTTGGCGATTACTGCTTCCTTAGCAGTATACATGCAGCAAACTGAAGAACAATATTCACCACCGTGCCTTTTATCTCTAGACCCTACGCATTGTAAGAATGCGATCTTTTTTGGAATTATTCCGTCTGAGGGTCTAAGAATGAGTCCTGAGTGAGGGCCACTAGCGCTTAAGATACGTTCAAATTGAATACTCGTGACCACATTAGGATATTTTCCAAAACCATAATGCTGTGTAGGTTCTGGATCATATTCATCAAAACCAGGTGCTAGAATTAAAGCCCCTACATTAAGCGTAGTCTTTTTATCTTCAAGCGTGTAATCTATAGCTTTAGCTTTACATACACCTTTGCAAAATCCACACCCTATGCATAAATCTTGATCAATTGAAAAAACCAAAGGAACTGCTTGGGGGAATTTTACAGATATCGCAGATCTTTTTGAAAGTCCTTCATTAAAGAAGTCAATCGCTTCTACGGGACATTCTTGAGCACATACACCGCAACCGGTACATGTTTCTTGATCTAAAAATAACGACTGTTGTTTTAGATCAACTGTAAAGTTACCTGCTTTTCCTGTAATTTTTTCGAGAGTCGTATTAATTAAGAGAGTAATATTTTCATGGCGCCCTGTGGCTACCAACTTTGGAGCGAGGATACATATGGCACAATCATTAGTTGGAAAGGTTTTATCTAACTGGGACATGACACCTCCAATGCTCATCGTTGATTCTACTAGATATACTTTATATCCCGAATCAGCCATATCCATAGAAGCTTGCATACCCGCAATTCCACCTCCAACAACAAGAACCGAACCTACTTTTTTCATTCTTATCCCCCCCTAATTGAAATAAATGTTGGAATTTCCTCGTTAATTTCGTGAACATCCACTAAACCTCGCGATCTTAAAACAACGATATGCTCCAAGACTTCCTTAGCTTTTATGCCAATTTCATTTGCTATATCCGGAACGGATTTACCAATCTCTTTTATTTTTATTACTATTTTATGACGAACAAATTCATTATAGATTGCATCATTAAGAAGATTTTCAAACTTTTCGGCTGGAATTTGATTACCATATACATTTTTTTCAGTAACTAAATCCCTTTGGCGAGCGATTAAACCTCGAAGTCGTGAACTCTCTAAAACGCTTTTAACAGCTTCGAGATCATCAATACATTGAGTTTTAGTTTTATTCTCTTTTATAGGAGATGGCCCTAATTCTTGTATATGTTTGGTAAACTCCGATACTATTTGAGCAAATCGATTTCCTTCTGCGGCAGAAACCCAATCAAGTTGCATTCTATCAGAAAATTTCACAATATTTAATAATTTACTTAGCGAACTCATTTTTATTTCAGCTTCATAATTACCAGTTATGTAGTGACAATCCCCCAAATGGCAGCCTAATACAAGAACCCCGTCGATTCCATGCAGAAAAGCATCAACAACGAATGTTGGATCAACCCTACCTGAACACATTACTCGAATAATCCTAATATTGGTAGGATACTGAATTCGACTCACTCCTGCAAGATCAGCTCCAGCATAAGAACACCAATTACATAAAAATCCCAAAATTTTAGGTTCAAATGGAATTTATATTTCACCTCCGTATGTGAAAATTTCAGCCCGTATTTGGTCGCTTGTAAAGTGATGGATAATTATTGCATTTTTTGGACAACTTGCGCCACATAATCCACAGCCTTTACACACTACTTTGTTCACAATAGCTGTATCTGTTTCTTCATCTTTTGTAATTGCGCTATAGGGACAAATTCTAATACAAGCTTCGCATCCAATACATAATTCTGTTTTAACCTCTGCTGTTGAGCCTTCTACTTCCAACTGATCTTTCCATAAAATTATAGAAGCTCTCGAAGCGGCAGCATTTGCTTGACTTGTGCTTTCAGCGATATCCGCTGGCCAATGTGCTGACCCACAAACATAAACGCCGTCAGTAGCAAAATCGACCGGTCTTAATTTCACATGAGCTTCTAAAAAGAAGTTATTTTCTTCTAATGGTACCTTTAGCATTTTCGCTAGTACTTCCGAATCCTCGTTTGCAATCAGTGGAGTTGATAAAACTACGAGATCTTGCGGTATTTTAATATCTTGATTCAATAAGTCACTATACACATCTACTAGGTCTTTTTTAATAATTGGCGGTTTTTCAGGTAGATATTTTATAAATAAAATCCCCATTTCTCGAGCTCTTCTATAATATTTTTCATAATCTGTCCCAGCTGCTTGTATATCTCGAAATAATATAGTAATATGAGTATTTGGATTTTTCTCGATTAATAACATGGCATTTTTAATAGCGCTCATACAACAAATATTTGAGCAATACCTTCTCTCCTCATTTCTACATCCAACGCACAATATCATAGTAATATTGTTAGCTTTAACTTGATCATCTTTTAGTAGTCTTTCTAAATCAAGCTGACTTATAATTTTTTTTTTATCGTATCCAAAATATCCCTCCGGAGATAAGGGAATAGCTCCAGTCGCAACGATGATTACCCCTGCATCGATATTAATGGTTTTCTTATTCTGTTTTATAACAACATTATAATTTCCAACAAATCCCGTAATGTTTTCTATAACTGATGATTTGTATAATTTTATATTATCGTGAGATTCAATCATATCAATAATTTCTAATAATTTTGACGCATCCTCATTGGACGGAAATACTTTATTTAATGAATTAAGGAGCCCCCCTAATTCCGGTTCCTTTTCGATTAAGAATATTTTAAATCCTTGATTTCCCAAATTTAGCGCAGCTGTCATTCCGGCAATTCCGCCACCTATTATGAAAGCGGAGTGTGTAACTGCAACTTTTACTCTTTCTAATGGTTCAAGTAAAGCTGCTTTATAAACACTCATTCTAATAAGATCCCTCGCTTTATCCGTTCCTTTTTCTGGTTCTTTCATGTGAACCCAGGAATCCTGATCTCTTATATTAACCATTTCGAATAAGTAAGGATTTAGCCCAGCTTCCTGACAGATAGCTCTAAATAAGGGTTCATGTGTTCTAGGAGAGCATGAAGCTACAATAACCCTGTTTAATTCGTGTTCTTTTATATTTTCCTTAATTTCTGTTAATCCTACTTCAGAACAAGTATAAAGATTATCAGCTGAATAAGTTACATTCGGTAAACTTCTTGCATAATCTGTTAATGAAGGAACATCTAATACTCCTCCAATATTAGTTCCACAATGACATATAAATACACCAATTCTTATATCTTCGCTTGACAATTACCTACACCCTCATCACTATTTCAGCTGCTTTAGCTGCAGCTCCACTTGCATCAACTACGGAGTTTGGAATATCCATTGGCGCTCTACAAGCGCCACAGAGGAAGATACCTTCTTTAGAGGATTTTTGCGGATGATATGCCATACTCTTTAAAAAATTGTATTCGTCTACCGATATACCTAAAATTTCTGACAATCTCACAGCGTCTTTTTTAGGAACCATACTCGTTGCCAAGACAACTATGTCAAATTTAAGCTTTTTTACCTCAAATGTGTCTGTATCTTCGTAAACAACAATTGGATTTTTTTGTTCGTCCTGCAAAATTTTTGCGACTTTTCCGTTAATATATGTAATTGCATAATCGTTGCGTCCTCTTTGAATATAATCTCGAAAACCCTTACCACCAGCTCTAAGATCAATATAAAATATCGAGCTTTGAATTTTATTATTATGTTCATAAGCAATCATAGCTTCTTTGGTTGTATACATACAACAACAAGAAGAACAATAAGGATTATTTTTTATATCCCTAGAACCAACACAGTTAATAAAAGCTAGATTTTCAGGTTCTTTTTTATCAAAAGGTCGTATCAAATGCCCTCCAACGGGTCCTGATGCACTTATCAACCGCTCAAACTCTAAAGAAGTTACAACATTTGGGAACCGCCCATATCCTAAATAAATGATTGGTGTAGGATCAAAAACATCATATCCCGTGGCAGCGATGATAGATGCTACGTTCAATTCAATTTCTGTATCTTGTTGTTCGAAATCTATAGCTTCTCTCTCACAAACTTTTTCACAGATTCGACAAGCTGATTTTGTAAACCACAGGCATTTTTCTTTGTCAATAGTCATAATTGCTGGGACTCCTTGAACATAATCAATATAAATTGCCCTACGTTTTCTTAATTGCATATCAAAATCGTCTTCTACCCTCATTGGGCATTTTTCAACGCAGGTTCCGCAGTTAATACACACATCTTCTTTAACATATCGGGCGTGTTTTAAGACTTTTGCAGTAAAATTTCCCACAGAACCCTCAACATATCGAACTTCAGAGAGCGTATGCAGAGTTATATTAGGATGCCGAGAACACTCTGCAAGTTTTGGAGCTAAAATACAAATTGAGCAATCGTTCGTAGGGAATGTTTTGTCTAGTTGAGCCATTCTTCCTCCTATACATGCATTCTTCTCAACTAACTCAACTTTTATACCTCTTTCAGCTAAATCTAATGAAGCTTGAATCCCAGCGATACCTGCCCCAATTACCATAACACTATTTATTTTATTGGTCAAATAATTACACCAAATGCGAATAAAGATAACTTATAAAAAGTATGACATTTTAAACAATATTTACATTTATAACGCTTTTTTCTTACATTTTTAATTCTATTTTTTTTTGAAATAATTACTCTGTAACTTTTCTTTCAATTCTTTTAATAATATTATTAAAATCGATTATAATATATAAAATTATTATTAAATTAAATAAAAAAGTGTGAAATTATTATGATATTCAATAAAAAAATACGGAAAAAAGTTTTCTATTAAAATAAACATACTAAATCCAGAAAAAATTTTAAATTTTTTATTGAATATATTAATTTAGAACGATAATATTATTACTAAATACCTTATTTTTATTTATAGTAATTAGAAGTTTAACTTACAGTTTTGAATGTTAAGAAATAAATAATAATAAATGAGTGCAAAAGATACCATAGGTGTTACGAGATTTGACAGAAGATCGATTCTATAAAGAAAATGAAGTAAAACCTAAATCCTTTGAAGATCTTATTAAAGAGGTTCATGAAAAAGGAATTTGTGGAGAGTGTGGAGGATGTGTTAGTTTTTGTTCAGCTGCGGAAATAGGAGCCATTGATATCTCTCCAAGTGGTTTACCTTATTATTCAAATAAAGATAATTGCCTTCATTGTGGTATATGCTATTTAATTTGCCCTGAAATTCACGAATTAGACAAAGAATTAAACGAGAAATTTAATTTCAAACCCCCAATAGGTACCTGGTCTAAAATAGTCACAGCTCAAGCGAGTGATCCTCAGATACAAAAGTTTGCTACAGATGGAGGAGTGGTTACAGCAATTTTGATTGCCTTATTAGAGAACAATTTAATTGATGCCGCGATTGTTTCAAAAAAAATAGGTCCCTTTCAAAGAACACCTTTCTTTGCTAAAAATAAGCAAGATATTATAGAAGCGATAGGAACGAACTATAACATAGAAGGTCCTGTTTCAGAGTTAGGAAAATATAACACTTTCGTTCCAACTATTACAGAATTAAAAAAAGTAGTTGGTTCTGACAAAATGAAACTGGCGGTTGTTGGAGTCCCTTGTCAAATTCATTCCATAAGAAAAATGCAAGAGTTAAAAATAATTCCGGCTCATGTAGTTGAATACACATTGGGGCTATTTTGTTACGAGAATTTTAAATTTAACGACGCTGTTAGAGCAAGAACAGAAGAAAGATTTAATTTCTCTTTTATTGATATTGAAAAGATGAATATTAAGGAAAACTTGATTATAAATCTTAAAAATAGGGATAAACCGCTAACAATAGAATTTTCAGAGATGCAAGATGTTATGAGAAATGCATGTAGGGTATGTGAAAACTTTACGAATTACTACGCAGATATTTCTTTTGGTGGCGTAGCCTCTAAACAAGGATTTACAACAACCTTAATTCGCACTAAGACTGGAGAGAAAATATATAACCTTGCTTTAAATAAAGGATATATTGAAGAACCAGCTGAATTAAATACATCTCTCGAAAAATCTAAAATGATTGCTCAAATTATTAGTTTTAGCAAGAAAAAATCAAGAAGAGCAGAAGAATATAGATAGAATTTGATATAAATCTCATTGTTTTTTAGCTAATAGACTTAACTAATGTAAAACAGTTCTAGACTAATTTCTTGGTTACTTCAATTTCATTTTTTATAACATCTTTTTGATTTTTATTTTCTGAAGTATTTTTCCTAAAGCATAGAATTAATTATATTATCTATATATTAATGTTAAATAAAAAGCAATTAAAGTTAATAATCAAGTAATAAAAACTATTTCAAATATAGTTAGGCAAAAGCTTTATCTGGTATCGTTTGATTTAAAAATAGAGCTCACAATCATGAAAATTGCAGTATCAGGACCAACCCAAAGCGGTAAGTCGAGTTTTATTAAATATTTTGATGATAAGGCATTAAATGTAGAAGCAAAAGCCAGAGATAATAAATATTATACGGTTGGAATGGACTTAGGAAGCTTAAAATTAAACGGATTTGATGTTTTTTTATTTGGTACTCCTGGTTTATTAAGATTTAATGTCATGAGGGATGTAGTAGTCCGAGGTGCTGATGGTCTTGTTTTTATATTTGATGCGGCTCACCCAGAAAAAGATGAGGACGCAATAATTATTCTAAATTCTCTTCGAAAAGTGATAGGGTTTGATACTCCAATAGTTTATTTGGCAAATAAACAAGATATTGCTGGAGCCAGACATAACGAAGTAGTAAGATCGCAAAATTATTTAAGAGACGACGCAATGATTTTTCCAACGAGTACACGCACGGGAGAAAATTTAGGCGAAGCTCTCAAATATATTGTGAATCAAATTTTTGATCATTACTCTTCTCTCCTTACGGTGCTTCGCTCATATGAAGCCGATATTCAGGGTTTATCAGAAAAACTGAATAAAAATCCTGTTGAAATGAGGGATTTATTAAATAATTTAGAGATAAAAAGATTTATTGAAGTAGACAGATTAAATAGGACTTACAAGGTAAAACAGGGATTAAAACTCTTGATATAGAGCTTCTCGACTATTTATTTCAAAATTTTATATATCCCCTAATAATCGTCAGACTAATTCAAAGGGAATAATTTCTTCTTTACCAGTTTTCTTTAGTAAGCCAATCAATCCTGAGCGTTGCATAAAAAGAAGATCCCAGAAAAATTTAGGAATTTCTTTTTCTGTTTTATACATTTTTTCCATGCGGTTTAATTTTTCAAGTAAAAAATTAATTCTTATTGTAAATTGTTCAATATATTCTTCTTTGGAATAATCTTTATTTAGCTCTACTTTAAATAATGTCTTAAGGTCTTCATATTTAGGTAAATAACCAATTGGTGTTTTAATAGCGTTAAAATCTCCCCTAGTACGCCCTTCTGCCCATATAACCCAAACTTTTTTGTCTAATATACCATTTAAATATTTTCCGTCTTTATCTTTAAGAAAGTAGTTAGTAGAGAAAACTTGTGGGCAGTGTTTCAATTTTTTTCCAAAAATATTGTGGTTT
>JAGXNP010000014.1:29753-32209 GCA_019894885.1 Promethearchaeota archaeon
GTTTAAGTATTTCCCTAAAGGAACTACTAAGAAATCCAGGTTTGCCATTGGGCTTGCATTTCTAACGCCTATTTCCCCAAGAGTTGCTGATGTCGTTTCAGATTCAATAATAGCTCCTAAAAATATCCCATGCTCCCAGTTTAAGCTTTCTACAATAGGAGGCATTGTATCAGAATCTCTTCCTCCATAAAATATTCCCTGTATAGGTACACCGTTAGGATTATCTAATTTAGAATCACAATTTGATAGATCGGTAAGCTTAATTGTATAGCGAGCATTTGGATGAGCTAAAGGTACTTTATTTCCTTTTTCATCGGAAATTCCATCAATCCATTTTCCGTAATGGTTAAACCCGTCTTGAGGAGGCTCAACACCCATACCAAGCCAGTAGGGCTTCCCATCTTTTACAAGAACATTAGAATAAATTAATTCTCTTGGGGTTATGAGAGCTTCATAAATTACAGGATCGTCTTTTGGATTTACATCTTTTATAATTCCAAAGATTCCCTTCTCAATATTAACAGCATGTGCAAATCCATCATCCCAAGCTCGTAAATATGCGACATCATCACCAACAATTAGTTGTCCAGGAAGCATTGCTGTAGATGTTTTTCCACATGCACTTGGAAAAGCCCCAGTAAAATAAGTCACCCGATTTTTACCTTTCGGGCGAACTCCTAAAATAAAGTAGTGTTCCGTTAGCCAATCTTCGTTATTTGCCTTAAAAATTGCTAATCTTAAAGCTAACTTCTTTAATCCAAGGGAATTACCCGCATATTGATTATTGACGGTTAGAACCCGTGATTCTTGCAGATCTATGTATATTCTCCGTTTTTTAATATTTTTAGTAACAGGAGGATTACCAACAAGTTCTCCAGCTGAATGTATAAAATAAAAGAAATCATCAGATCCATTTAATTTTTTAAATTCCTCGTATCCTTTTCTATACAATAGATCTTCTGAATGAGCGACATAGAATGAATCAGTGAGTTGTAAAGCTCCAATGGTAAATTTTGAATTAATAGGTCCAAGGCAAAAAAATCTTATTAAGCATTCTTTCCCTTTCATACACCCATCCATAATTTCTAGTATTTCTTCAAGTCCTTCAGCTCTACCCATAGTGTTAATCCAAGGACTCCGGTATTCTCCTTTTGGAATTAAAACCTTAGTATTTTCTTTATCTCTTGCTTGATCATAGAAGCTATCGTAGTGAATAGTGTGCCCTTTTATATTAAGATTACTTTCTTCTCTATTAGAAAGTGTTTTGTGAACTATATACTCAATATCCTCTTCAGAGTCAGAAATTACGGTTACTTTGCTAGGTTTACACAAATCTACGAATTGTTTTATAATTTTTAAAACATGATCATTCTTTAAAGCATATAATTTTTCAAGATCTTGCTGAGATATTAGATTTGTACCAACTGATACTGCAAATTCTTCATTAAAATTCATTTCAAACCTAAAATAATGTTATTAATTTCAAATTTTTTATATTATTGAAAATAACATAAATCAATACATTAAAAAGGGAAAAAATTTTTAAAAGCCTTTCTAAATCCAAGAAAAATTGATTTTTTTTTAATAAATGTTCAAAGATATTAAGGTAAAGTAAAAAAAATAAAAAAAAATAGAAAATTCAACCAGGTTAACCTAATCCAGGAGGTCTACTACCTTTAGCACTTATAATTCTATCTACTCTTAAAATAAGATTTGCTAATTCGCTTCCTGCTTTTATAACATGCTTAATTAATGCTGCTGGTTCAATTATACCTTTCTCGAAATTATTTCCTATCTCGTTAGTTATCGTATCAATCCCTTGCCACTTATCACTTTCAGTCTTGTGGGCAGCACGCAGTTCTGTCATATTTTCGATTTCATCTAACCCTGCATTTTTGATCAATGTTTTAGGAATTTCTTCAAAAGCAATCGCAAAAGCATTTACAGCTAGTTGTTCTTTACCGCTAATTTTATTAGCAAATTCTCTTAAATTTTTTGCTAATTCAATGTAAATTGCGCCACCACCAGCTACTACTTCTTTAGTATCCATAACTTTAGCGACAACTGAAAGTACATCATTTAACGCAATTTCTGCGGAGCTTAAGACTTTATCTAGTCCCCCTTTAAGTAGTATTGATACAGATTTAGGATTTTTGCATCCAGTAAAGAGGACATACTCATCTTTAGCGAGTTTTTCGAACTTGACAGTTTCTGCAAAACCTAGATCTTCCTCAGATAAAGAATGAAGATCATCAACTGTATTAGCACCAATAGCTTTCGTTACAGCCTTCATATCAGATTCGCTGAGGTTTTTTACTGCCGCAATTCCTTCTTTAGCCAAATAAGCTCCAAATTTATCAGAAACATCTTTATTGTTGACAATCATAGTAACTCCTAAATCTTTAAAGATCTTCAAGTAGTCTTTCAGAATCTTATCTTCTTGATCGAGGAATTTC
>JAGXNP010000150.1 GCA_019894885.1 Promethearchaeota archaeon
TTTCAGGAGATGGTTTGGTAACCGTATCAGATCGTAAATCAATTATTTTCATTCCCATCAAATCATATTAACTTTAAGCGTTGATAATTAATCATGCTACTAAAAAATACTTAGAAAGATTATTGAAATATTATTGAAGTTAAAATATTTAAAACATTAAAAAGCATAAAATAGATTTATTTTATAGCTTAGAATATCCCTAATGTTCTTTAGATTTATTTAATAATACTAAAAAAGTTTTTATAATGGTTCGAATTAGTTGATTTAATTTTAATATTACCCTAAAAATTATAGAGTTAAAATACTAATATCTTTATAATTTATATCACAATTTATCAGATTAATAATGCCTAAAGATTTATTTAGAACAAGATTAGATACTCCGCTTGATAAAAAAGCCTTGAAGTTTATTTCATCTTTAAAAGAGGATTTATGGATTGCTGAAGAAGATATTATAGGAACGGAAGTGCATGATATTATGCTATTTGAACAAAATTTGCTTACTAAAAGTGAAATCAAAAAGATCCTAACTTCCCTTGAAGATATAAGAGAAAAACTATTAACTAATCAGATTGAATTAAACGAAAATTTTGAAGATATTCATCCTTTTATAGAACAGAGCGTTATTGATCAGATTGGTATTGAAATAGGTGGAAAAATACATACAGGCAGATCGAGAAATGATCAAATCTCAGTTGATTTAAGGTTAAAAATAAGAAAGGAATTAAATAATATCACTAAAGAATTATTCACGTTGTTTGATGTATTGCTTAATGTTTCTAAGAAAAACATTGATACTTATATGCCATTATATACTCATCTGCAAAAGGGGCAGTTAGGAGTTTTTTCACATTATATCAATAATTATCTTGCTCAAATTTTAAGATCTCTTGAACGAATAGAAGAAATTTATAAACGGGTTAATAAGAACCCTCTTGGAGCATGTGCTATTGGAGGGACAAGTATTAATATCGATAGGCTTCGAACCGCAGAGCTATTAGGTTTTGATGGAATTGTTTATAATTCTATTGATGCTGTCAGCTCGCGAGATTATATATATGAAACTATAATGGGACTTTCTTCATTAGCAATTCATTTTTCAAGAATAGCAGAAGATTTGATTATTTGGTCCACAAGTGAGTTTAACTTTATTGAGTTAGATAATGCCTACTGTTCAGTTTCAAGTGTTATGCCTCAAAAGAAAAACCCAGATACACTGGAATTAATTAGGAGTAAGAGTTCTAAAATCGTGTCAAACCTATTCAATGCCGTAATGGTCATTAAATCAATTCCAACGGGATATTTCAGGGATTTTCAAGACTTGAAACCATTATTAAAAAGTTCATTCGAGTTACTTTTTTCGATAATTGAAATGTTTAAGGGTATATTTTCAACTATAACAATTAATAAAGAAAACCTGAGAAAGGTTGTTAATGAGAGTTTCATTCTGGCTTTAGATTTAGCTGAACTATTAGTTCAAAAATATAACATCCCTTTTAGACAATCACATAAAATTGTCGCACTTTTAGTAAAAAATTCAGAAAAGCCAGGAGATATGCTAAATAAAGAAAAAATTGAGAAATATATTTTTGATGTAATAAATAAAGAAACTAAAATATCCGAAAACTTAATTCAAACATTAGGAAATTTAGATCTTTGTTTAGAAAGAAGAACCAGTCAAGGTTCTCCAGCTGAGAAAGAAGTCAAACTTAACATTGATGAGTTGACAAATAATAAAGAAGCATTACACAATTTGTTTTTAAAAAGACTAGAAATGATAAGGAATGCTAAGATTCCTAGGGAGAAAATAATTAAAAATCTACTCTCTTGAAGAATGAATTATTGAAAATTGTTCAATAAAAAACAGTAAGTTTTTATAGAAATAAGAAACACTATAAAAAATGTTTAACAAAAGCATTGTTCTAAAATAAAATGTTTAATGAAAACTTATTTTTTACTCGTGTTATTTAGAAATAATAAAAAATATTAAAATTCGTTTAATTTATATAGCCTCACTACTATATATTAATAATAATATTGCGTTGGTGTTATGAATGTTGATCTCACTTGATCCTCATTTGAATAATGAAATTGTATGTATACAATTTCCAAAAGCACCGCACAATCCGAGACCGGCACGGCACCGGCTTTAATTCTATAATAAAAATAAGAATTGAAGTGACATTCTTCTTTCTTCACTTCTTCTAATTTATTATTTTTTTATAAGAGGTAATTAAAATAAAAATCATAAAGAGTTTTAAGAAATGGAAATAAAGAACGCAGGAATAAAGAAACTAAATGGAAGTATTACAAGCCCAAAGGGATATCACGCTACTGGTAGCCATATTGGAATTAAAGAATGCAAGAAAGATTTAGCATTAATTTATAGTGAAGTTCCAACTAAGGCAGTTGGTGTTTTTACATCGAATGTTGTTAAGGCATCCTCAATTTTATGGAATCAGAACCTTATTCAAAATCAAAATGGGGTAAGAGCAATTGTTATTAATAGCGGAAATGCAAATGCTTGTACAGGAGAGGTTGGGGCTAAACATACAGAATTAATGGCAACTGAGTTAGCATCTTGCTTGGGGGTGAATAAAAATCAAGTTCTGGTAGCATCTACCGGAATAATTGGGGTTCCTCTCCCAATTGATATTATAGTTGCTGGAATTAATAATACGTATGAAAAATTGGGAAATACTAACTTAGATGCAAATTTGGCTGCCGAGGCAATTATGACTACTGATACTCATCCAAAACAAATTTCAGTTGAGTTTATTATCGATAATAAGAAAATTAGAATTGGAGGTATAGCTAAAGGTTCTGGAATGATTCATCCAAATATGGCAACTATGCTTTCCTTCATTACTACAGATATCAACATTTCAAGAGAGTTATTAAATAAAGCTCTGAAAAAAAGTGTTGATGATTCATATAATATGATCTCTGTAGATGGTGATACAAGTACAAATGATTTAGTAATTCTATTAGCTAATGGACTGGGGGGAAATTCAGAAATTAAGGAAGAAAATGAGGAATATTATATTTTTAAACAAGCACTCCATTACGTTAATTTATTTTTAGCTCAAGAAATTGTAAGGGATGGAGAAGGAGCTAAAAAATTCATTGCTGTAAAAGTTTCCGGTGCAGCATCAAAAAAAGATGCAAAACTCTTGAGTAAATCAGTAATTACTTCAAATTTAGTAAAAACTGCTTTTTTTGGAGAAGATGCTAATTGGGGTAGGATTTTAGCTGCTATGGGATGTTCTGGAGCAAATTTTAACCCCACAGGAGTTTCAATCAAATTTCATAATGGTTTACATTCGATTATACTCATACAAGATGGATCACCTCTACAATTTGATGAAGAATTAGCCTTAAAAATTCTAAAAGAAAATGAAATTACGGTCGAATTACTATTGAAAGAGGGTATTGGTGAAGCAATCGCGTGGGGCTGTGATTTAAGTTATGATTATGTACGGATTAATGGAGAATATAGATCCTAAGGAGGTATTTATAATTATTGAAAAAGTAAGACAAGCAAAAATTTTGGTTGAAGCACTTCAATTCATCAAAAAATTTTATGGAAAAACTATTATCATAAAATATGGAGGGAGTGCTATGAATGATACTGAACTTAAGAAGAGTTTTGCTGAAGATATTGTTTTCTTGAAATTAGTTGGTATAAATATCATAATAGTTCATGGAGGTGGACCTGTAATAAATAAAATGTTAAAAAAATTAGGGATCGAGCCAAAATTTTTCAATGGATTCAGAATTACTGATGAGGAAACCATGGACATTGTTGAGATGGTATTAGCTGGAAAGGTTAATAAAGGTATTGTTAACGATATTCAAACTCATGGCGTTGATGCAATTGGTGTATGCGGAAAAGATGGGAATTTATTACAAGCTGAGAAGAAAATAATTGATGGGAAAGATTTAGGTTGTGTAGGAGAGATTGTTAATGTAAATACTAATCTTCTTAAAGGAATGATAAAATCCTCTCTTATTCCTGTAGTTGCTCCTATTGGTAAAGATAACATAGGAAACACATACAATATAAATGCTGATGATGTAGCATTAGCAATTTCAAAGGCGTTAAACGCTGAAAAATTAGTATTTTTAACAGATGTATTAGGAGTGCTTAGAGATGTTAATGATAACACATCTCTAATTACAGAGATGAATGTTGATCAAGCTTTATCTTATATAAAAGAGGGAGTAATCTCTAATGGAATGATTCCAAAAGTAAAGAGCTGTATAGAAGCAGTTCATAGTGGTGTAAAATCAGTTCATATTATAGATGGTAGAATTGAACACAGTTTATTAATTGAAATATTTACTCCTCATGGGATTGGTACGATGTTTAAAAAATAAGATTAAAAATAAAGAATGAAGATAAAAAAGGTTGATTAGAATTATGAACGAATGGATTGAAAGGGGTACTAAGGTTATTATGAACACATATAGCCAGTTCCCTATTGTTTTAGAAAAAGGTAATGGGGTATATCTTTGGGATAGTGATGGAAAAAAGTATTTAGATTTTGTAGCAGGTATAGCTGTAAATGCACTTGGTTATAATGATAGTGATTATGTGAAAGAGATATCTAAACAGTTAAAAAAATTGCAGCATTGTTCAAATTTGTATTGGATGACTCCTTCAATTGAATTAAGTGAAATTTTAGTTCAAAATAGCTGTTTTGACAAGGTTTTTTACTGTAATAGCGGAGCAGAAGCGGTAGAAGCGGCAATAAAGTTAAGTAAGAAATATGGAAAGAAATTTCATGGAGAAAATTGCTATGAGATCATCACAATGAAAAAATCATTTCATGGAAGAACAATGGCGACTGTTACTGCGACAGGTCAAACAAAGTATCAAAAAGGATTTAATCCTTTATTGCCTGGATTTTCCTATGTAGAATTTAATAATTTTAATGAGTTAGAGAAAGCAGTCAATAAAAACACATGTGCAATTATTATTGAACCTATACAAGGAGAGGGAGGAATTCATCCTGCTGAGAAAATCTACTTAGAAAAAGTACGATCTCTCTGTAATAAAAATGACATTGTCCTTGTATTTGATGAAGTTCAATGTGGAATAGGAAGAACAGGTGAACTCTTTGCATATCAATTATTTGATATAGAACCTGATGTGGTATCATTAGCGAAAGGATTAGGAGGTGGTTTTCCAATTGGAGCAATGTTGGCGACTCAAAATAAAGCTGATGCTTTGCAACCAGGTGATCACGCATCTACATTTGGTGGGAATCCTTTAGCATGTACTGCAGGCAAAGTAGTTCTAAAGAAGTTATTATATGAAGGAGTTCTTGAAAATGTACAAAAACAAGGGACTTATCTTAAATCAAAGTTAATAGAATTACAAGAAAGATATGAAATAATAACAGATGTAAGGGGTCATGGTTTAATGCTCGGAATTGAATTAAATTGCTCAGTGAAGGATATTGTTAAAGAATGTATAGAAAAAGGTCTGCTTTTATTAGGTGCTGGAGAAAATGTTATAAGATTTGTTCCACCACTGATTATTGGAAAAAAAGAGATTGATAAAGGGATAGGTATCTTGAATGAAGTATTACAACAGTTTCAAAAGTAATTGAGATTTATGATGATGATTAAGGCAGGAGTAATAGGAGCAACGGGATATGCAGGATCAGAATTAGTAAGAATTCTATATCACCATCCTGAAGTAGAAATAAAAGTACTATCCTCTAAAAATCATAATAATCAAGTTTATAATTCAATTTATGAAAATTTTAACAAAATATGCGAAATGAAATGTGATGAGAATGAACTCGAAACCATAGCAAGCCAACTTGACATTATTTTTTTAACTTTACCTCATGGAGTTACTTCTAAATTATTAACACAATCCATTTTAAAAAATGTTAAGGTTATCGACCTTAGCGCTGATTTTCGATTAAAATCCATAGAAGTATATGAGGAATGGTATAAAATTAAACACAATAATAAAGATCTTTTGAATAAAGCTGTTTACGGCATTAGTGAATGGAAAAGAAAGCAAATAAGTGTATCAAGATTAATTGCGAACCCTGGCTGTTATCCAACATGTGCTATATTATGTTTATCACCTCTTATCAAAGAAGGAATTTTAGATCCAGATAACATTATCATTGACGCAAAATCAGGGGTATCAGGAGCAGGGCGTTCCTTAACTCTTACAACGCATTTCTCGGAATGTAATGAATCGATAAAACCCTATAATGTAACATCTCATCGACATACACCAGAAATCGAACAACAACTAAGTGAATTATATGGAAATGAAATATCAGTAACTTTGACACCGCATCTTCTACCAATGAATCGAGGAATTTTATGTACATGCTATGGAAATCTCAAGGATTCATATAGTTATGATGAAATCAAATGTATTTATGAAAAATATTATCACAATGAATTTTTCATTCGTTTGACAAAGAAAGGTGTATTCCCTGAAACAAAATGGGTTAAAGGTTCAAATTATTGTGATATAGGATTTATATTACATAAAAGAGGTGATAAAATAATTATTATAGGAGTAATTGATAATTTAATTAAGGGTGCAGCAGGACAGGCTGTCCAAAATATGAATTTAATGTTTAATTTAGAAGAGAATATGGGATTGAAAGCAATTCCTATTTTCCCCGTTTAAAAAATAATTTATTAATAGAAAATTTAAAAATTAAGAAAAAGTGAGGGAATTATGAGTCAATTAGGACCCAAAAAAGAAGAATATGATAAAATATTATTAATGTATTCTGGCGGGTTGGATACTTCCTGTATGATAAAGTGGTTACAAGAGAAGTATAAAGCAAAAATTTACACATTCACAGCTGATCTCGGTCAAGAATTTGCCGATCCTTCCAGATTTGACGAAATTGAAGAAAAGGCATTTAAATTAGGAGTTATTAAACATTACACAATTGATTTAAAAGATAAATTTGTAAATGAATATGTCTTTCCAACTATTAAAGCCAACGGTTTATACCAAGGAATTTATCCTCTAAGTACGGCAATAGGAAGACCACTAATAGCTATAGAAGCAATAAAAATTGCAAAGCAAGAGAAAATTGAAGCAATAGCTCATGGATGCACAGGTAAAGGAAATGATCAAATAAGGTTTAATGTGACAATAAGAGCTTATGCTCCTAATATAGAAATATTACAACCTTTAATTGAATGGAATATGGGCAGAGATGAAGAAATTAAATATGCCCAGCACCATGGAATTCCGATTAAAAAGCAAAATCAAAAATATAGTATCGATGAGAATCTGTTTGGAAGAAGTGCAGAATGTGATATCTTAGAACATCCTGAAATTGAACCGCCGGAAGATTGTCATGCTTGGACTACATCACCAGAAAATGCTCCAGATACTCCTGAATATATCCAAATTGATTTTGAAAAAGGAATACCAGTTGGTTTAAATGGAGTCATGATTAACAATGTTGAATTAATCAGAGATTTGCATAATTTGGGTTGTAAACATGGAATAGGAAGAGTCAACCATATGGAAGATCGAGCAATTGGATTAAAATCACGAGAGGTATATGAAGTTCCGGCAGCTTTAATTTTAATTAAAGCACATAAAGATCTTGAAAAATATGTATGTACTAAACATGAAAATTCATTTAAAACAATAGTTGATCAAAGATGGACCGAATTAATTTATGAGGGCTTATGGGTCGACCCATTAAGAAACGCCTTAGAATCATTCATTAACATTGTTAATCAAAAAGTAACTGGCAATGTAAAATTGAAATTATTTAAAGGGAGCGTTAATGTAGTTTCAAGAGAATCCCCTTATGGACTATATG
>JAGXNP010000151.1 GCA_019894885.1 Promethearchaeota archaeon
GTTTTGGGGTTATATTTTTAAATTTTCCTTGCTTGTTTTTTATTGTGGGGATTATTCCTTCATATTTTATTGCTCGCTTCATAGATTTTTCATATGGCCAAGCACCCACAACCCATATTGGGATGCGGGGATTCTGAGTTAATTTAGGGGGCGGATGTCTTTTAAAAAATTCACTTCCAAATAAATTTTTGATATTATAATGTTTACCTTTATAATTCAACATATCTCGACTCCATAACCCATCTATAATGTCTAAACTTTCATCTAATAATTCTGCTCGAGTTTTTAAGTCGGTCTTCTCTCCCAATTCTTCAAATCCCGTATCTATCGCGCCTAATCCAACAGAAATCGTAATTCGACCATTAGACAAAATGTCAAGTGTAATTGCCTCACTTGCTAATTTCCAAGGACGCATTCTTGAAGGGGGACTCAATAATGTTCCTAAACGAATCTTTTCAGTTTCTACAGCTATAGCAGCCAATGTTACCCAGGCATCTATACCATAGGTTGGTTCCCAGACAAAAAAAGCGTCCCAACCCACTTCTTCAGCAGTTTTTGCAAATTTTATCGCTTCGAACACATCAGCACGTGGAAAAACAAATCCATACTTCATTGGAATTTCCTGTTATATGTAATATTCAAACAAAAAGATTTGAATTAAATATGTATAATTTGAGGAGGAAAACATCATTGATTAATTATCTCATTAAAAATAGGTTGGTTGTTAAAAATAACTCATAAGAACTCGGATAATAATCTCTAAACCTTTAAGAATAAGGTTCTTGCTTTCCTCAACTATTTATTTCTCGTTAACTATTACTACCTAATTCTCCCTACGATTTTTACCTATTATTATCTTCTTTTTTTAATCAATATTTTGATTTTTTAAATTTCTTTCGTCGATTTCTTTTAAAGTGTCTCTAAGTCCTTTAATTCCTTTAATTTCTTTATTTCCTCTAACTCCTTTTTCTTTTTCTAAATCTTTTTCTAAATTTTCTATTTCCTTAGTTTTTCTTAACATATATCTGAGTCTCCAATAAAATGACAAAAACTTCATCCTCTCAAAAAAGTTAATCTAATACTCAATAGATAGAATAGCAAATTTAAATGTTTGTATAAAGGAGTTAATTTAGATTAAACATCTCCTTTTTATTGTAAGAAAAATGATTTTTAGAAGTTAATTTATAAAAACTCGGTTAGTAGAATTTTTTTATATTCCAGGTCTCTTTCTTCGAAAGGAATGTTTTCCATCCCAGCGTATACATCTAAGCAAGGACATTTTTGAAAAAGGTCTGAAAAGGGGATGATGGCGCTAGAAAGATCAAAAAAATCGTCATTTGGCACGATATAAATATTTTCCTTTAGTACAGGATTTTTCTTTTCAATAATTTCTAAACTCATAGTTATGGATACAAAATTCAAGAATAATAAAAGAAGAGTCCCGACAAATTTAGTAATTTATAAGTTATTTAGAATTGTTTCCGCGAAAATAATATGCTGCTTACGGTAAGCATAATTACTGCTGCTATAGGACCAATTAGTAAAGAGAAGATAACAGGATCAATAAAATCTAAGAATACTGTCGGTAAGATTGAGATAGCTGAAATTTGATTACCTATATAGACCGATAATATCGTAGCTACAGGAACAGATGAAATAATTATCCCAAAAAATACACCTATCGAACAAGAAATTGCCATAGCCGCCATACTTATTGTTAATGACTCTATAGTTTGATTTAGTACATACTCGGGAAGATTCCCTATAAATATCTGATCTAGTATAAGTCCGAGAGTAAGAGAAATGCCTGTAGCAATAATTAGGCATAAATAAACGGAAAAGTACTTTGCTAAGAGTATATTTGTGCGTTTTACTGGTCGAATTAAATACAGATCATAAACATGGCGCATTTTTTCGCTTGCAATAGAGGTACTTAACATGGCACTAGCAAGAGTTCCACCAACACTTGATAAAATTATTGCCACAATGGAGGAGATCGGAAATCCTTCTGTATTTGGCGTTATATAATGAAATAGTAGGGATAGAAGCGGTAATCCTACCCATAGCACTATCATCACCTTTGATTTGTAGAATCCCTTTAATTCGTCTGCGAATAATATCTTAAAACTCATTTAATATCACCTTCAATATATTTTAAATAAACTTCCTCCAAACTTGGTTTAAGAATTTGAAAATTTCGCATCTTACATTTTTGGTCTGCTATTGATCTAAGTATTTTTTGAATAGTATTATCTAAATCTGCGTTTGCTTCTAAATGAATAAATTGTATGTTAGGAGCTCCTAATTCGATCTTTTCAACTTCATCTATTTGCTCCAAATTTTGGCAAGGATTTCCTACTTCATTATATACTATTTCTATAATATTGCCTATGAGGAACTCACTTTGCAGCTCGTTAGGATCTCCAATCTTGATTAATCTGCCCTTATTTAAAATACCAATCTTGTTAGAAATATCTTGAATGTCAGATAAAATATGGGAGGAAAAGAATATTGTAATACCCCGTAGACTTAGAGATTTAATGAGGTTTTTTACCTGATACCTACTACTTGGATCTAGTCCAGTAAATGGCTCATCTAATACTAGAATCTGAGGATCATTAAGAAGTGCTTGACCTAACCTTAATTTCTGTAGCATTCCTCCCGATAAATGGATTATTTTTTTATTCCTGGCTTCTTCTAAGTTAACAAATTTTAATACTTCAGTGATTTTTAATTCAAGATGATCTGGTTTCAATCCCGATAATCGACCAAAAGTTCTTAAAGCATGCTCTACCGTACGCCAATTTTGAAAACCTGCTTCTTGTGGATGATAACCGAGTATTTTATAAATTTCCTGTCGAACATTGGATATATCCTTCCCTTCGATATACACTTTCCCAATATAATCCCTTATCAGTCCTACTAATATTTTAATTGTTGTGGTTTTGCCCGCTCCATTAGGTCCAATATACCCAAACACATCTCCTTTATTTATAGTGAAGGAGATATTGTTTAATACCAAAGAGTTATTATAACTTTTTGAGATATTCTGAAATGTTATCAGAGCTTCATTATTAGATACTTTTTTTTGTTGAGCCATGATATTTCTCACTTTTTTCCATAGAAATTTCTATAACCATCTATATTTTAGTAAAGAAAAGTCGATAGTAAACCGTTTATTACAAATTAAAGATCTCATAAAAAAATTTAGTTTTATATTTTAAAACCGAGAAATCATGACTGAGGCTGGATTTAAATAAAAATCTTGATTTTTCCAATTCATGATTAGAGTTAAAAAATCTAATACCTGTTTCATCCCTAACTTCTTTTATAGAAAGAAGGAATGTTATGGCTGCGATATAAAACGACATAAGCTATTCTTAAAGGAATCTCATAATTACTTAGAATTATTCTGTAAAGAATGTAAAAATATGATTATAATAGAATAAATATAAATAAAAAAAATAAGTAAATAAATTACTTAATTAAACTTCTTTTAGAATTGTGGGAATCAGTGATCGAAAATTCACTGTATCTATTAATCCCTTGTTCTCATCTGAGGCTTTAACAATATTTAAAATTGCTATATCAGCTCCATTGAAATAAGCTTTTCTTACCGAATCGTGATCTAAACCACCCGCCACAGATATTAAAACGCCGTATTTTGAACGGACCTTATTGATATCTTTGAATCTGATAATACTTCGTGGATTGATTTCTTCGTCTCTGCCCTTATGAATTACCACTCCTTTAGGTTTAAATTTTAATGGGAGCAATTTACGTAAAGGATTTTCCTGACCAAGCATATCGATCATAGAAAGTAATCCATATTTTTCACAAATTTCATTAAAAAAATCCAAAGTTTCTGTTGGGGCAGTTCCTGCGGCAGTTACTGCATTAACTCCTGCTGTATATGCGAATTTTACTTCTTCGTGTGCTCCATCTGTAACCTTTAAATCCGCAACAATTAATCCCCGCCAAAGCCTTCGAATCAACCTTATTCCTACAATTCCTTCTTTTTTAATGAACGGCGTCCCAGCTTCGATAATTAAGCGCGGATCGTATGGAATGGTGGGTAAAATTCTTAAAACTTCTGCAGCTGTATGATTAAAAGCTATTTGCACGTATCTTTGATTATCTAAGAAAGTTTTACTCATCCTCGAACCCCCATATTACGTAAATTTCTTAAGAATATTACCTATGTCAGACGGCATGAAGATAACTATCTTTTCAGAAGGATCCTGGGAAATATCTCTGATAGTTTGAAGAGTCCTAAGTTGTAAAGCCCCAGGTTGAGATGCCATCATATTGGCTGCTTCCGCTAGGTTTTTTGCTGACGCAAGCTCACCTTCACTAGCAATAATTGCTGCCCGTTTTTCTCGTTCTGCCTCTGCTTGTTTAGCCATTGCTCTTTTCATTTCAGCAGGTAATTCAATTTCTTGTATCTTTATGCTTTTTATATCAATACCCCATTCATTAGTTTCTTGATCTACTATCTCTCTAATGTCGGCAGCAATTTTATCCCTTTCAGTTAAAACGCCATCTAATTCCATATTACCGACAACATCTCTTAAAGCTGCCTGTGTGTATTGTCTAACCGCATAAGCAAAGTTTTCTATCTTAATAATTGCATCCGATGGTCTTTCTACCTTGAAGTATACTACGGTATTAGCCAAAACAGGTATGTTATCCCTTGTAATTACCTCTTGTCTCGGGATGTCAGCAGTTACAATTCTCAAATCGACTTTCTTGGACTTTTCTAGGATTGGGAGTATATATACTACACCTGGTCCTATAGTTCGTTTGTATTTACCGAGGCGGAATATTATAAGCCGCTCATATTCCAATATTACCTTTATCCCTGCAAGTAGAAAGCATGCCAAAAAAATTAAAAGGAATATTACAACAGGCAATATTATAAATAACGGATCAAAACCTTGAAATATCATATTTCATCCTCTATTAAAAATTTTAAATTTATGCTATATATAGAAAGATGGGATATTTAAATGTATTTAATGATAAAACTAAAACTAGGGAATACATACGAACCTTTTTATACCTAGGTTTGGATATATTATTTTACTCCGATGAAAAACTCGTCTAGGCATAGTTTTATTAAGTTGAATTTATTTAATATGCATAAATTATAAATCTAGTTGACAGAATAAAGATGCCGCAATATTCTTTCCCATTTGACATTTTTGGATTTATAACCAGTATGTTTATCCTAATATTTGTTGTCGTGATTATTGTTTTCATCATAATAATTATTGTTGTTTACAAACTCCTCCATAGCAATGTAGATCATGAAAATAAAACAGCATTTAAATTGCCGAAATTACGCACTGATAATGATGGGACTACCGTTGTAAAAATAGATAAAGGAGATTTGACTAAAGAAAAGATGAGCAGCAAATGTAAGTACTGTGGCGAAAAAATCGAAGATAATATTGTCTTTTGTCCGTTTTGCGGATCCAATTTATCTGAATAAATTAATTTAACGATTTCGGTAATAATAGTCTCTTTCCAATGAAAATTCCATGAAAATAAGATAGACAAAAATTACCGGATTTATGAAAGAATGAGAAAATTTACAGGAAGATATTAATATTAAAATGCAAAAATAGAAATGAAAGTTATTTAATTTAAAAAAAAACCCAACTATAGATATTTTTATAAGGTAAAATTTGATCAGTACTCATTAATATTCATTCTTTAAATCCAATTAAGTATAAATTCTATTGTTATTAAGATTAGAGGGTCCCTTCAATGAAGAAAAGTAAGATTCTTAATATTTTGTTAATTTTTATTTTATTGGTTATTAATTTAGACGTTAAATCACTTGAAAGTTTTGCAAATCCACTTCCAGCCCCAGAAATCCCTTATATGGGAGGTATTATTTATGATAATAATAACTCTTTAAACTTAGTCAATGCAGATGTAGTTTTTACTATAGATTCTACAGATTTTCAAAATGATATTTCTGTGTTATTTGATGGTTATTATACTATCCATAATCCTACAAATACTACAGCAAATGTGACTATATATGCCCCTTTTTCATATCAGATGTCTACTATAGAATCTGACTGGCAAGTGGAAGTAAATAGTATTCCTACCGAATTTAGTTTTGTTTGGCATTATTCACTTAATTCTAATTTATCGTCTTATTTCGAGAATTATACCTCAAATATAGATTTTTACATAGTAATTAACACTACTATTTTAAAAGAAAATTCTCAGGTTATTTCGTATAGATTTTATAGAAATACAAAAAATCCATTATATAACACAGACTATTTCTCAATTCGCTATATATTAGGCACTGCTAGAGCATGGAAAAACAATATCACAGAGAAAGTCGAATTTAAAGTTCAAGGAAAACAACCAACTTCCTATACTGAATATACTGAAAAAGTATGCAATATTTCGACTATTCCTGATGGGAAATCTTATAGTTGGGTTTGGGATAATGAAAGTATTAATGACGATTATGTTGGGATAAATTATCGTGGACGGTTACTTAAACCCGTAGAAGTACTTTTCTATATAATATTACTGGGAAGTATTGGTATAGGAGGAGTGACTTTATTAGTATTTCTGATTGTAAGAAAAAAGAGAAAAAAGAAAAGTCGTAACTTATGAATCCCTATTAAGTAAGAATTGTCTAATATAATAAGTGTGTTCGGGCTTGTAATGGCGCTAATTGCAGTTTCGGTGGTAAAAAGACTCGACATCCTGATGTTTGTTTAAACCTTCTAATTCCCTTCTTTCTCAGAATATCATTTAACCCCTTAAGTTTAAATATTATTATTGCGTTATCAGCACTTGACAAAAAAATGTCGAAAGAATTTGTAGAAATTTTCGGAAAGTGGTTTTATCACGATGATTATTACGAAGATCACTTCATTATTGACGATTTACCTCATAAATTTCTCAAAAACGGAAAACCACCCGAAATCTCCGACATTAAAGGCTTAGAGCGACTGAAGGATATAGACGGCTTAACGCTCGCGCTAGGCGGTATCACCAAAATACAAAACTTACAGGATTTTGTAAAACTTAGAGCTTTAGATCTTAAATTCAATAGAATAGCCAAAATAGAAGGCGTAGATACGCTCAAGAACCTCGAAGTGCTAAGTCTTGAATACAACCATATTTCAAAAATCGAAAGTCTCGACAATTTGGAAAATCTAACTTATTTATCGCTCTCTAATAACAAGATTACCAAGATTGAAAACCTTGGGAACCTTAAAAAGCTTGAGATTTTGGATTTGTCGTCCAACAACATTAAAAAACTCGAAAATATGGACGAAATTACTAATTTGGTAGAACTCAATGTCAATTATAACAATATCGAAGAGATTGAAGGCTTAGAAAATCTAAAAAAAATTAAAAAAATTAAGAATCGAAGGAAATGAAATCCGAAACCTTCGGGAGATCGATCTTCCTAAATATCTTGAATTCTTATAAATTTACGGAATATTCTAATCTCAGATTATTCAATTTTTACTATTCTAAAGACAAGTTCATATAAGAGGAAAGCATAATAATGATTTTTCCTTTTTGTTTAGTCCTTTCTAACATAGAAGGACTTTTTTAATTAATTTTAAAAAAAAAAAGATCATTATTCTTTTCTCAATAATTCACCTAGCGAACTATTTTCTTTAATAACATTTAAGACTAAATGAGTATTTGTCCGCTCAACATAAGGAGACGCAAGAAGCTCGTCTTTTATCATTTCACTGAGTTTCGCCCTCGTTTTAAATCGCGCAAGAATAAGCGCGTCATACGTGCCAGTA
>JAGXNP010000152.1 GCA_019894885.1 Promethearchaeota archaeon
CGATTATCCCATAAACGAGGAAGATATTCTTTCCAAAGGAGAGGAAGCATGGAATTCATCACTTAACACAGTTAATGTGGGGAAATATAACTTAGGATGGGCTTCAATAGGAATTTGCACACACGCATTTTATGAAGCAATTCATCATGCCTCCTATCGAAGGCTCTATAATATGTATGTGACTGATTTTCAGCACGTTAAACAAAATTTTGTTGATGCTTACACTCGCTTAGTTGCTATGAAATTATTTGGACTAAGAACGGCTGATTATATGAGAGTAGCGTCCGACAAAGACCGTCGCTATCTTCTTTATGCTCCCGTTATGAAAATGAAAACAACTACTCAAGGAGAGGAGGTTATCAATCTTCTATGGGATGTGATCGCCGCAAAAGGTTTCGAAAAAGATATGTTTTTTGAAATGGCTGCAAAGGATATTCGTGCTTTACCAAAACTCGAAGGCACTGTTCATGTAAATATCGCGTTAATTTTGAAATTTATGATGAACTTCTTTATGAATCATAAGAACTATGAGGAAATACCAAGGCAAGATCAAGCTAAAGACGATACATTTCTTTTTAATCAAGGACCAACTCGTGGGCTAGGAAGAGTTCGTTTTCATGATTGGAAGCCAGCGTTTGAGCAATATGATTTGCCCAATATCAAAATATTTCTGGAACAAATTAAACTGTTTAACCTCATGGGAGTTAAAGCTATGCCTAGTGTCGAACAACAGAAAGATATGGACTTCATGCTTTCAGGGATTGGTGAAATCTTTTCTCTTATTGTATATGCCCACTTAGTCATTGAAAACGCCAAAATAAATAATATTGATGAAGATACTTTAGATCAAATATTTGATTTTCTAGTGAGAGACTTTTCCAAATTAGCATTGAACTTATATAATAAATCAAGTACTACTCCTGAACAGATGGAATGGAGTTTGAAGATGATTAAGAAACCTAATGTCGATTCAAAGCGGTTTGGTAAAGTGTGGAGTACAGTTCACTCTTTAAAGGACGCATATGAAATGAATGAATAATATTAAGTAATTTTCTTTACTTTTTTTTGAAAAAAATGGGTAAATTTCAAGGAAATCAGATTCTTTCTTACTTCTTTTTGAATTGAATAATTTGACAAAATAGTAAGATTTAAATCATTTTCAAGTTTAATCATTAATGCAAAATCTAATTATCAATCAAATTAAAATTACACAAAGGTGAGAATTATGGTTATGGTTGTATCTTCATCTTGGTTTCCAACAAGTAAATCCGCTGAAGTAGGGAAAAAATATCTTGAAATCTTGAAAAAATTTCCTCATGATAAAACGATATCAAAACTTATTGTACCCGTAGGCGTAAGAACAACATCAGAGGGAATGAAGGCCTTTACGATTTCTGAAATAAAAGAAGGGAAATTAAAGGAATTCATGGATCTAGCTTACAAGCAAATACTCATTTACTCTGAAATTGAGGGATATAAAACTGAAATGGAATTTTACATGTCAGGAGCAGAGGCATTACCACTTGTAGGACTTAAAATGCCTGAATTATAGATCAAAAATAATTAATTTTTTTTTTATCTTTTTTTTGATATGAAATTTTAATTTTTAGTTTACTATGAACCTATACCTGTAATCTTAGATAAGGTAAATAGATTTATTAATATACGGGTCTTTTTATGTGTTAGAAATCTCAACTTAAAAATTGGTGTATTTATGAGACTTCCTAAAAGGTATTTAAAAAAAGTAGCTAAAAAACGGCTTATAGATTTCATTCTAATGATATTTGTTGTTTCTTTAACTTTTTTTGGAGTCTTTATGATGGAAGCAAAATCAGGCACAGGGATTCTATATCATTTGGGGGATAATTGGTACATTGATCCTTATTATCTTCAAAACAATAATGATTTAGGTTATTATTTAGGAATCAGCAATTCTGAATCGTTTCCAAATGTTCTAATCCCTGAAAATAATGGAGAGGAAGTCCATTATATTCATAACACTCCAAATCCTACATTAGCCTTTTGGGGACCCCATTTTGTTTGGCTTTATTCTTTAGATCTCGTTCCTGTCTTTATATTTAAACAATCTGTTTTATATTTTTCTATAGCTATTTCCAGTATTGTCGTTTTCACATATCTTTTTCTCAATCGAAAGAGTTTACCCATCACAAATAAGCTCTTGAAGTAAGAAAACAAATCAGAATTTTTCGTAGATTAATAAATAGTTTCATTGATTTCTAATAATAATAGAACTAACTAAATTAATGAAGTGTGAAAAATGAAATTTATCGATCTTTCAATCCCTATTATAAATCCCGATGAGCTTATATTCGACCCACCTCTTACGCAACCACATATTGAGTATGGGGATCACGATAGAGGTGCTGAAGAGATGGGTTTTGTTTTTTCTCGGTTGAAACCTGAACATCTGCCAGTAGGAAAAGGGTGGACTACAGAATCTATAACGCTCGGTACTCATTCTGGAACTCACATGGATGCTCCGTGGCATTTTGCTCCAGTTCAAGATAGAGAAATTGGAGAAAAAAAAGCTATGACGATCGACGATTTTCCATTAGAATGGGGTATTGGTCCGTTAATTGTTCTAGACTGTACAGATTACGAGGAAGGATATGTATTGACCCCTCAAAATATTGATAATAAATTAAAGGGCATAGACCATAGGTTAAAAGAGGGGGATGTCCTATGCATTCACACCAATGCTCCAAAACACTATGGAACTAAAGAATACATTAATCATGGTGTTGGAGTTGGTAAGGAAGCTACATTACATATAGTTAGACAAGGCGTTCACGTAGTTGGAATCGATGCGTGGTCATGGGACGCTCCATTTACACTCACAGCAAAAAAATGGAAAAAATCAGTAAGAGAGAAAAAGCCCAATACTTTGCTAATATGGGAAGGTCACTTCGCAGGGATAGAATTAGGTTATTTTCAGATGGAAAAAATGATAAATTTAGATAAAATTCCGCCTGTTGGCTCTACAATTTATTGTTTTCCTATTAAAATAGCCAGGGCTAGCGCTGGTTGGGTTAGAGCTGTTGCGAGTATCCCTGATTAATGAATATTAAGAATTAGTAACTTCTAAAGCATTTTTTTTAGATCTATTTTCTATAAGTCGAGTTGCAATTAAAAAACTGATAATGCTGAGAACAGCTTTAAGAGAAGCTTTTTCTCCTAATTTCTTGTAAGTAGCTCGCAGAATTACCCCAAATAATATGATTCCCACTACAATTGCCAACCAAATAGTAAAATAAGCGTTAAGCTGTTGTGTAAATAGGAAAATTAGCGGGTTGTGTAGCAAAAAGATGGTAAATGAATAATAAGAATAATAGAAGAAATATTTGTAGCTTTTAGTTGTTTTAATTTTTTCCAAAACTTCGATCAATATAAGTGCTGATAATATCGTTATTACTAAACCTATGGCAGAAGCAATTGATGAAATTGTGTTAAAAATCAGAAAATTAGGAAATTCAAAAAAGATTCCAAATGCCATCAGTGAAATACCAATTAAAAGCACTTGAATAAGTAATTTGTTTTTAAATCGATATTTCCTTTCGTATTGATCTTCAATAATATTGATTGGGTAAATATAATCCCCTATTGCCGATCCAATTATAAAGATACCTAAATAAATCAAAATTATATATTGATCCAAAGGAAAAAAGAGTATATGAAAGAGAACACCATAAAGCGATGTTTCTCCATTATAGGGCAATAAGGCATGCAAAATAAACTGATTTCCTATTATCATTAAAATTCCCAGAAGTATTCTGAATAGTTTAGAGGTTTTTAAGAGCGGCCAGGCTAATAAAAGAGAAAATCCTATTGTTTGCAGGGCGTTCCATTCCCAAATACTACCCCCCCATATCAACGCATTAAAGGAATTAAAAATAAAGGCGATAATTAATATAAAAATAGCTCTAAGGATGTAAATGTTTCTTATAGTTGTCATAGTAATCGTATCTGAGTCTTTTACTGTGTTTTGAGAATTTCTAAAGGATAACGCTGTACTGATTCCTGATACGAAAAGAAATCCCGTTGCACCTAGTGGTTTAAGAAAAGCATATAACCAAAATTGCAGCCAAGCGTCTTCTGGTCTTATCCACCAAAAAATTAGATGACCATAAACCATGAGGAACATTGAAAGTCCTCTAACGGTATCTACGCTATTTATTCTTCTCATATTGTTAATAAAAAGTTGACATACTATATATAACTTTAATTTTCGAAAGTAATTTTCATAAAAATGTAAAAATTTTGTTTGGAAACTAATTCTCCAATAAAAGAGCGAATTAATATCGATTAATTGAAAGCTAATTTCTAAATAATTTCTAGTGAATTAATATAAAAAGAAAAAAATAAAGAAAATGGAATTAATCTTTGAAAATACTTTCTACTAATTTATTGTCCTCTTTGAAATAAATCAACGCTCCGCTCCAGTCTGCTAAGACATCTGCGTACTTAGCTTCAAATGAGTTTACTAACTCTTTTAATGAAGAACGTACTTCAGTCGTTTGTTTCCCTTTGATAAATAAAGCTCCAAAAATACGCTTTCCATATTCGATTAAAATGGTAATATCACCGTGATCAATTGTTTTTAACAGTTCTTGAGATTTAGTAGTCTCTTTTATAAAGGATGTTATTGCTGAAAACATACCTGAAACTATTCCAGGATCGTGATTGTAATCCTCTGCAAAGTTATAGTCAAAAAGTCCTCTACCATCGTCGTAAATAATGTAAAGCCCTTGCTTTTCAGCTTTTTCAAAGACGTAACTGAATTCTTGTTTTAAAACATCAATGTAATTATTGTTGTACAAGTATTTGAGCGTAAAGTAGAATCGCTCCATCTCCTTTTCGTCTGTAGGTTTAAGATCTTCTAACATTTTTTCAGTTTCTACAGATATTAATAAGGATTTTACTTCATCTCGTTCGAGTACTAAATTCTTCATAACAACATCTTCACTTCTGGTTATCAAATAACGAATTTTACCTTTCGAATAATCTTCGTAGCTTGGGAATTCAGTTATAGACGAGAATATAACCTTTTCTAAGTGTGTTTCGTCAACACTAACATTTGTTACTCTAAAGTTTTTTCTTATATAGTATATCAATAAGCTCCAGAAGATAATATTGAAGATATATTGTGTTGTTTGGTAAGGAATTGCAAGATAATATAAGATTCCAGTTAAATCTGCGTTGAATCCCGCGGTTCTTAAAGTGAAAAAGTTAAACCCAAAAATCGAAGTATAACTTGATTGTCCAGTTATCCAATATGTATCTGGTGCGAAATTTATCATCCCATTTGCACCAATTATCACGAACAATATCGAAAGCAGGATTAAAATAGGTAGAAAGGTGATGATCCCTAAAAACATGCTTTTCGTAAGCCTAAGAGTAAGAGTAAGAAAGATTACCGCGATGATTAACGAAACCACAATTAGTGCTACGAAATTGAAAATGTTCATTAAATCAAATCCCAAACTTTCGTGTAAATAGACTGAACCACTGGTGGTAAAATTAGCCGAATTAATTATGTTTTCTATGTTTTCTAGGTCGCCAAATATTAAGAGAAGAGATGAGCCAAATACAACATTATTTAATATGAAAAAAACGAAAAAAGCCAAACAACTGAAAACGATCCCGTAATAAAAATTGGTCATATTCATTTTTTTCTTGCTTTCCTTTCTATTTTTCCACCAATTGATTATTTTTATGAAGATTATTAGCGATATTGGTTCGAAAATTTTTAGAAACAGAATAAAAATAAACGACGCCATAAAGAAATATGCAAAGAAATATATGATCAATCCAATTGAACCTAAATCTTCTACGAGGAATAGAATGATGGATAAAATAGATATTGGTGCACCAACTGTGTATAAACTCTTATAAGTTTGCTCTCTGATATTTTCTCCGAAGTATCGTCCTCTTAACGCGATCTGGGAACTTAGCAATATTTCTAAACTAAAAATGAAAGTCGCGAGGTACACAAATAAGATTTCAATAAACCAACCCAAAGCGTTAGCGTCATCAGCTATAGATGCCGATTGAACTCCTGTAATTTTAAGGAGAACTTGTAATAAATATAAAGAAATAGGCAAAAGAACGATAAGGAGCTTTAATATATCTTTTTCTCTTGACCAGTCACCTTTAAACAGATCTGTTCTAATTCTCTTGTAAGGACTCTCGATTATCTGATATGTTAAACCTTTCAATTTTTCGCTTTTCGTTCCAACTTCTTTCTTTATACGGTTTCTAACATAGATAATTGAAATAAAGGGTGCTATAAAGAATATGAAAGGAAGAGTTACAAGGGGATAGTAAGCAAACAATGCGATTAATGAACCGACATGTGCGATTATGTATCCTATTCCTAGACTAATATTTCCTACATCACCAGCCTGCAATTCTAATTCTAGTGGAGGGGTTCCTACTTGAAATATTATTGGAAGGACCCAGTAAACTAGGTAAAAAATCATGATCCCCAGTATTATTCTAAAGTATATTTTCCCTGCAAGCTTTTTTCGTATGAAAAAATACGGAATAACGAGTATAATTATAGGAATAGCATTAAGTAAGAACATTGCAACTATTTCAATAAAGTTCATTTCAATTCTCAAACCTTTTTTTTTAAATTTGAAATTATTTTTAATATATTATACAAATAGTAATATAAGAGTTTAGTCATTCTAACATTTCCATTTTTTATAATATGCCAGAGAAAAAAATAGGTATTATTCTTGACGATGATTTTGGGTCCAAGCACATTCCTCCATACCCTAAACCTTCTTTTATTTCGTTTGAACATCCCTTTAGAATTAACTGTATTTTGAATCATCTTGAAAGAAATGGAATTTTTAAAGATAATCGCGTAGTAAAAGTTAAACCAAAAAAAATTGATGATGCGATTTTAGAACTAGCTCATTCGAAATATCATATAGAAACAATAAAAAAAATATCTGACGTAGGTGGCGGGTTACTCGATGAAGAGGTGTTTGTTACTGAGGATACATTCGATTTAGCTAAAAAAGCAGTTGGTGGTGCTATAGAAGCGATTGAAGGAGTAGTAAAGAACCGTTTTACTCAGTCATTTGCTATAATCAGACCTCCAGGACATCATGCCCATAGAGAAAAATCATCAGGACTCTGCATTTTTAACAATATTGCTAATTCAATTCTATATTTGCGCAAAAAGTTAAGTTTTAGCGAGAAAATTGCAATAATTGACATAGATGACCATTTCGGAGATGGTTTAGCTCAATATTTCTATGACGATCCCTCCGTTCTTTACTTTTCTATACACGAGTTTGACTTTACTGAAGGAGATTTAGGAATGATTGATGAACTTGGAATGGATGAAGGAATTGGTAAAAATATTAATTTTCCCGTGCCAGAAGGAATAACTAATGCAGATTTTTATTATTGTCTTGACTTGTTAGACCCAATACTCAATGAATTCCAGCCCGCTCTTATCGTTGTTGCTACGGGATTTGATATGTATTACGCCGATCCTATTGGTAATTGCTCGTTAACCAGTATTGCTTACAACAAATTTGCGGATAAAATTTTAAAAATTGCTGAAAATGTATGTGAAGGTAAAATTTCTTTCATATTAGAAGGAGGTTATGACATAATTGGATTACCATTTTGTGTTGAAGCTATAATTAAAGCTTTATTAAAGGAAAAGTACGAACCTCCTGACTATGAGAAAAATCTATCATTTTTAGACGATTCTAAGAGGAAGGAGATAGATAAAATTAAAACCTTTCTTAAAAACTTG
>JAGXNP010000153.1 GCA_019894885.1 Promethearchaeota archaeon
ATAGGAAACTGATCTTAAAATTTAATATAAATAAAAAAACATTATTTTATATACCCATTTTCTCTGAACCAGTTAATTGCCTTCTCAATAGTTTTTTTGATGGGTGTCTGTTTTAAGCCCAATTCATTTACAGCCTTAGAACAATCAAAATGTTCCCCCATCTTTCCTAAACGTACCTGAGAAACTGAAACTAAAGGAGGATTCTTCTTAATACGGGCTCCCATCTGAAATAAGTATCCTAACGATAGTGCTATTCTATAGGGAATCTTCCGTTTTGGTGGTTTGACTCCAGCTATTTCTGCAATTAATTTAAAAAATTCTCCAACAAACAAATTTTCATTGCCGAAGAGATACCTCTCACCAATTCTTCCTTTCTGAGCTGCCTGAATCTGTCCGCGTGCTACATCTTCAACATCAATGACATTAATAGCTCCTTCAATATACCCTGGCATGTCTCCATTAGCAATATCGACAATTAGTGCCCCAGAAGGTGTTGGTTTACAATCTCTCACCCCAATGACTAAAGTTGGATTTACTATTACTAAAGGAAGTCCTTTTTCGCAAATTTTTTTTGCTTCAACCTCAGCAAGGTACTTTGAGATTGCATAATGATCCCCTGCCTCCCATCCATTGAATTCAGCATCCTCTTTAACAAAGTTTCCAGCTCCATGAGATCCAATCGTATTAGAAGTGCTAGTATAAACAACTTTTTTTAATCCTTGAGAAAGTGCTTCCTCAAGAAGAGTTCTGGTCCCCTCAACGTTTATATCATAAAATAATTTTTTCTTAGGTGCCCAATGGGCAAAAAAAGCAGCAACATGATAAAGAGTATCGCATCCCTGTAGTGCTATTTTTACGGATTGCTTATCCCGAATATCGCAATAGATCTTCTCCACATCCAGATCATCAATATTTCGAGTATCGCTATCTTTTCTAATAGTAACCCTTACATCTGTACCGTCTTTAATCAGCTCTCTTACAACATTTGAACCCATAAAACCATTTGCGCCCGTAACTAATACTGTCATTTTAATCAACTTGTAAAATAATATTAATCTAAAAAAATCTTTCTACTATATATATTTTATAGATTAAGAATTCAATATCTTGTACTAAGACTAAAACTCCACTTTTACCAAATCAAAACTCTACATTCTAGTCATATGGAGAAGTCTCACCATCAATTAAGTCCCAATCTAAGTTAAATCTAATTCTTATTATTACAATAAAAAAAGTGGGTCATAAATTATATTATTTCTAATATGAAGACAAATTCTGTAATTTTGTCTAAATTAAGAACCAGTTGTAAATAATCTCGAATTAAATATTTAAATTATAAAATTAGGATACAGTTCTCATAATATCTATGATCCTCAATCCTATTATGAGGGGATTTTTTCACATAATTAATTATAACTAAAAGATTTAAAAGGTTCCAAACTATAATTTAATTGATACATTTGTATTTATTTCGAGTAAAAGGAAATGTCTGAGGAATCAATTAATAACAAAGAAAATCAAATGAAAGGAACCTCTCTAAATAAATGTTTAACTGAATGTGAAAAAGGCGAAGAAGTCATCGTTATACGCGTAAATGCAGGTCGTAATGCAAAAACTCGTCTCGCTAATCTTGGCGTTGTGCCAGGCGTAAAAATAACAAAGACTAAAAATGCACCTTTCAAGGGGCCATTAGAAATAATCGTAAAAGGCTCTTCGTTAGTAATAGGTAGGGGCTTGGCTTCCAAAATTATAGTAAAATGTAATGAAGCTTGTCTAACCTAATTTTGGTTACAAATTAAGATAAAAAACATCCAAAATTGTAATTTATTTTTAAAAAAACACAAGTGTTTTAATAATGAGTTATCATTCGCCACACAATAAATCTAGAAATGTAATAAATTTCAAAGACACTATAAACATCGCTCTAGCAGGTAATCCAAATGTTGGGAAATCAGTTATCTTCAACCAACTTACTGGTCTTAGTCAGACAATTGGAAATTGGCCGGGAAAAACTGTTGAACGAATGGAAGGGCATTTAGCATTTTTAGGTTACCATTTTAATATTGTAGATTTACCTGGAATATATTCTCTTTCAACATTCTCCTTAGAAGAAATTGTGAGTAGAGAATATGTTATATCCAAGAAAGTCGACATTATAATAAATGTTATCGACGCTACAAATTTAGAACGAAATTTATTCTTCACCTTTCAATTACTTGAATTAAAAGTACCGATGATTCTAGCGATAAATCAGATGGATATACTACGAAAAAGGAATATTGATTTAGATTTTAAAGAACTAGAAAGAATCTTTAAATTACCCGTTCTTCCTGTGGTAGCAATTCATGGAACTGGGGTTCATCAACTATTAGAAGAGGCAATCGAGTTAGTAGTGTATCGTCACCCTCACAAACATTATAAAAAAAGACGATCCATAGAATCTAAACATCATAGTCATCATTATTACCGGGTTGAACATGTTCACGAAAGAAGTAAATCTGAAGAAGTCATTAAAAAAAGTTTTAGCTTTCCAGATTTGAACCAAGTAACCTCTTTTGGAAAAGAAGTTGAGCTAAAAATCGAAAGTTTATCTAAGATGATAAAAAGTTTTCAACGAAATTTATCATCATACAATTATCCCTTAAGGTTCTTAGCTATAAAATTATTGGAAAGAGATAGTGAGATTATTAAAATTTTTTCGGACAATGAAGAAGGAAAAGAAATAATCGAAGTATCTCACACATATCGAGAAGAACTTGAAGATATCCATGGTGAGGATATTAATACAATTATATCATCTGAGATTTATAGCAATATAAAGAAAATTATAGATTTAATCCTCATAACTAAGATAAAAAAAAATAAGAAAAGGAGAACCCTTGCTGATTTTATTGATCACCTAACTACTCATTCAATTTTTGGATACATTATTTTAATCGCGGTATTGTTTGGAATATATTTCTCTACTTTTTCTATAGGAGATTTCATTGCTGGATTATTAGATGACGCATTAATTGTTTGGAGCGACTTTATTTACACAAGTTTTGGTGAAGATAATGTATGGGTTAAAGTTTTTTGGGATGGAGGTGTAGGAGGTTTATTTGGTGCCATTGGAGGTGTTTTAGTTTATGTAATACCTTTCTTTTTTATAATAGAAATTCTGCAAGACTCAGGCTATTTGCCAAGAGCAGCGTTTCTTATGGATAGAATTATGCATTCACTTGGAGTTCATGGTAAAACGATTATTCCTATGATTTTAGGATTTGGGTGTAACGTTGCTGCATGCGCAGGATGTAGAATAATGGAAACTGAAAGGGAGAAAAAAATATCCATAGCTCTTACTTCTCTTGTACCATGCGCTGCAACAATGACCATCGTGTTAGGTTTGGTAGGACGATATTTAGGCTTTTATTGGATATTAATTTTATTCCTGATTAATTTCTCAGTTATTTTTATAGTTGGGCGAATTTTGAATAAAACATTGCCTGGTCAATGTACAGAACTAATAATGGAAATGCATGAATATAGATTACCTAATTATGTCGTTATTTTTAAACAAACCTGGGTTCGATCTAAAGAATTTATATTTAAAGCTATGCCCATAATGTTAATCCTTGGAATAATATTAGAAATTTTATTAATATTCAACGCTTTAGAGCCGGTAAATGTTATTTTAAGTCCTGTCACAGTATTATGGTTAGGGCTTCCTGCTATAACTGGCGTGTTTTTAATATACGGAATTCTAAGGAAGGAGTTAAGTTTAGTACTCTTATCAATTTTGGCTAATTCTTTAAATGTTAGTCTTCTAGAATTATTAACTCCGATTCAGATGGTTGTATTTTCGCTGGTTACTATGCTTTACGTACCCTGCTTTGCAACTATTATTATTCTTGCTAAACAAACCAGTTGGAAATTTGCTATTCAGATATCTCTTTTAGAGATATTTATGGCTTTACTGGTTGGTGGAATTATAAATTTTGGATTTCAAATATTTATAAGCCTATAAAGCAATCACTTCTAAATACCTACTAATCTTTAACAAAGTTGATGTAGGTCTTTATTCTCTCTAATAAATTCAAAATTAAGCATTTTTTTAGCATAAAATATTAATTCTTGAAATTAAAGAAAAAGTTATTATTATTAATCATATAATATTCAAAAATGCATATAAAGAGAAGAAAACATGTTAAATCAAGCATACATTTATCTCATTAGATTATATTTGTATCCCTTTTTTAAGATTTAAGGATTATCTTATTAATACCAAGATTTTTAATCTCATTAAATTTTGTATTGCATAAAAAAAATATAGAGCAAAAATTTTTAAAACAGTTTGTTTTTATATAGTTTCAATAACAAATTTTTAACTTAATGAAGTATTATTAAATTTGAATAAACTATTAAGTTAGCCAATTAAGAAATAGATGAGATATAACAAAACAATTGATTTATTAGGAGGGATTAATCCCTGTGTTGATCTTTTTGTTAACCTAATAAAATTATTAAAAACTTCTTTCAAGTTAAACAATCTTTATTTTCTTCATAATTTGTTAAAAAAAAAATATCAAATATAAAATAAGAATGTCAACTCAAACAGGAAGCAAAGGTAATAAAAAAAGAACTAATGAAAGCAAAGAAAAGAACAAGCTCAGAAGTTTTGGACCTGTTGGTAACCTAGAAGAACATGTCAAAAAGGACTGGTGGAAAAGGATATTTAACGCATATTATTTAAAAACCGACGGTGATGTAGTAGAAGACCAGAATATTACTGAATTTGAGGTGAATTACTTTTCGAAAATCATGGATTTTCAACCAGAACATCAGATTCTTGATCTCTGTTGTGGTCAAGGAAGACACTCTATTGAATTAGCGAATAAAGGTTTTAAAAATATATATGGATTAGATCGTTCAAGATATTTAATTCATAAAGCTAGATCAAATTCAAAAAAGAGGGGACTTTTATGTAAATTTCGAGAGGGTGACGCTAGAAAACAACCATACAATTCAGATACATTTGATATTATCTTGATTTTAGGCAATAGTTTTGGATATTTTGAATCAATTAACGATGATATTCAAGTACTAAGAGAAGCTTTCCGCGTATTAAAACCATTGGGAAAAATATTAATAGATATAACTGATGGAGAATACGTTAGAAACAATTTTCAAACACGTTCTTGGGAATGGATTGATAAGGATCTTTTTGTATGTCGAGAACGATCTTTATCATTAGACGAAGAAAAATTGATTTCACGTGAAGTGATAACCCATGTTAATAAAGGAGTATTAGTGGATCAGTTTTATGCAGAAAGATTATATTCTCAAGAGGGGATTTCAGAGTTATTGAAGAAGGTAGGTTTTAATGATGTAATTGTCCATGGTTCAATTACTCCTGAATCTCAAAGGGATCAAGATTTAGGCATGATGGAAAAAAGAATTATAGTTAGCGGAGTAGTTGAAAAAGAATGGACACAGATTAAAACGAAAGAAAAAACAACTGAAAGAAATATTGCTGTAATTTTTGGAGACCCTAAAAAACCTGATATACTTAAACCCTTACATAAATTTGATAATGACGATATCTTTACAATAAATCAATTAAAAGCTGTTCTAAAGGAGTTTGATGAATATAAAATCTCATATTTAGATAATCACACCACTATTATTCAAGATTTGCAAAATTTAAAAGGAAAAATTGATTTTGTTTTTAATTTATGTGATGAGGGCTATTATAATGAAGCTAGGAAGGAATTACATATACCTGCCTTGCTAGAAATTCTACAAATTCCATATACCGGATCTGGACCTCAATGTCTTGCCTTCTGTTACGATAAATCCTTAGTAAGAGGTATAGCAAAAGAATTAGAGATTCCAGTTCCTGAAGCAGTTTTCATTAAACCTGGAGAAAAAATTATAGATTTACCCCTATACTTCCCAGCAATTGTAAAACCTAATTTTGGAGACTCTAGTTTTGGAATCACTCAGAAAAGCGTAGTTGAAGATGGAGAGGAATTATTAAGTGCAATTACCGATATTCGTGAAAAATTTGGCTATGATAAACCTATTTTAGTGGAACAATTCCTTCCTGACAAGGATCTCACGGTTGGAATTATCGGAAATTTACCTGATAATTATATTATACTTCCAATTATAGAAGAAGATTATTCAAGTTTACCTCCAGGATTACCAAAAATATGTGGTTATGAGGCAAAATGGTTAAAAGATTCTCCTTATTGGAATATTAAATCTATTCCTGCAACTCTTCCACAAAACACAATTGAAATTATTGAAAGTTGTTCTCTAAAATTATTTGAACGATTAGAGTGTCAAGATTATGCACGATTTGATTGGCGCTTGGATGCCAAAGGAAATCCTAAACTTTTAGAAGTAAATCCTAACCCTGGTTGGTGTTGGGATGGTCATCTAGCAAAAATGTGTAATTTTGCAAATATTACTTATAAGGAAATGTTAAATAAAATCTTAGAAGCAGCAGCAAGAAGGATTGGAACAACATAATTATAATCATGGTTATAGATAATGTTATGAAAAAAAATGAAGAGTGTTTTACTGCATCAGACATTTTCTTGTAAGCTTAGTATTAAAAAAAGGATTTAAAGGAATTAGATGAAGAAGTCAAATAAAAGAAGTATAATTTGTTAATTTCATAGGAATTATAGAATATGGTTCATAATTGAGTCTTTATGATTTTTAAAGAATTTTCCTTATTTACTTTTGCTATTGGTATTAAATTCCGAGTCAATCCTTCTAAATCAATCAAATTGCTCAAATCCTTATAGATTACTAAAAACCATGGATAAAAGTATATAATACATTTATATTATTTTGAAAATTCTTATTTATAGTATAAAGTTCCTTAAATTAAGAAGATAAATATGACCACTTTAAGGATAACAACTCCCTGTAGAATTCATCTTTCTTTAATCGATGAAAACGGATACACTGGTCGAGTTGATGGTGGAATCGGCCTAATGTTAGACCGCCCTAACGTAATTATTGAAACAACAAATCATTCGGAAGAATTTAAAATTGAAGCTCATAAATATTATCGTGAATCAATTGAAGTGATTAATGAGCAAGCTTCGAAAATTTTTAAAGCGTTCAATATAAACAATAAGAACTTCCATTTTAATCTTAAAAGGTATTTTCCAAGCCATGTAGGTTTAGGTTCAAAAACTCAATTATCATTAGCTATTGCTGTAGCGATAACTAAATTGAAAAACATTAATCATCCCTCTTTAAAAGATCTTACTCGACTTGTTAATAGAGGTGGAACTTCAGGAATAGGATGGAGGGGTTTCGAACAAGGTGGCTTTATAGTTGATGCCGGACACGAGTTTGGGAAAGGTAAAGAAAAAGAAACTTTTCTGCCTTCTTCAGCATCAAAAGAAGTTAATCCTGCACTTACAATTTTAAGATACCCTATCCCAGAACATTGGAGATTTGTATTAGTTATACCGAATGTAAAGAAAGGAGCTTACGGCGATGAAGAAATAAGTATTTTCCAAAGTCATGCTCCAATCCCAAAAGTAGAAGTTAATGAAGTTTCACATCAAATTTTAATGAAAATTGTGCCAGGAATTATTAAAAAAGATTTAGAATGTTTTGGGGAAGGTTTAAAAAGAATACAGAGCATAGGATTTAAAAAAATCGAAATTTCTCTACAACATGAAATCGTAAAAAAAACCCTCAATCTTCTTGAAGATAATGGAGTTAAAGCTTTTGGAATGTCTTCTTTTGGCCCTAGTGTGATAGGGATTGTAGAATCT
>JAGXNP010000154.1 GCA_019894885.1 Promethearchaeota archaeon
AAACCTGCTCCTATGGAGTTATATTTAAGCAGTATGGCTCAAAGAACGGATTTGTTTCTACATACAAATATAATTAATACAGGAATCTATTGTTTCAGAAAGGAAATTGATCAAATACTTCAAGAAACCGGTTTGATGGATTTTGGAGAAGAAGTTTTTCCATATCTCCTAGAAAATAATTATGACCTCTATGGTTTTGTACAAAATTATTACTGGCTTGATTGCGGAAACGCTCAAACATATTTGTGGGCTAACTGGGATTTACTAAGGAAATATGCTTGGCCAATTACTCCTAATGGTGAAGAATACGACGGTGTTTTTGTAATGGGTATTATTAATTCTGGGCAAAATACGATGATCGAAAAACCAACTTGTTTTGGTGAACATGTAGAATTATTTAATAGAGTAATAATTAAACCTTTGACTTCAATAGGAAATCGAGTTAAAGTAGGAGAAGATACAATTATTGAGAAAAGTGTAATATGGAACGATGTAAACATTGGTGCAGGGTGCCTAATAGACGAGTCCATTATATGTAATAACTGTGACATAGGTGATAATGTAGTTCTACATAATGCAATTATAGCACCAAATAGCCGAATTAGTAATGACACCCAGATAAGAGATAAAACTCTTGATTTAGGTACTGATATCTAAAATCTAAAAAAAGGTCTTAGGTTTGAGGATAATTATGCAAATCATCTAAAAACTTAATAACTTGGAAGTTAGTAATTTTTGAAACTTTTTTGATTATTAAATAATAATCTAATAACTTCTTTAAAACCTCATCTGTATCCTCTATTGATTTAACAAGCAATTCAATAATAGCCGTTAACCAAATCCATTTAATAAAATTATCAAATAATTCAGCATTATACCATAGAAGCTGTTGATATCGGTTAACCTTTAAATATTGCTGTACTTCGGGATCGCTAAAAAACAATTGGAAAACGGAATACAAATCTTTTTTGTCATTTATAACTGAATTAAACCAATCATGTAAACCTATCATTAATTTAATAATCGGACCTACTTCTAATCTCTTCTCCTCTTTATCTTTGCTCAAACCATTCAGTGTATTGTTAATATACTTAGAAAGTCTCCATTCATCGAATAAACTTCGACTTAGGAGCTTATAATTATCATTTGATTCGAATCGCCCCAATTGGTGAACAATAAGATATGAAAATACAATACCCCATTCAACTTCAGATAATGGAAGCAAGTTTATAAAAATGTCTTTATATTCCTCTGGAATTCTCAATTCTCCTACTTTATGTTTTAGTTGTAGTAATATTTCAATTTTCGACACGATATCATATTTAATTTCCGTATAATCTCTTTGACTTGTTGAATAGTTTTTCACTTCAAGCAAAAATTTATCTAGATTATTGTAAATCAATTCAGCTTCTTTTCTTGCTTTTTCTGGATTTAAAAGATTTTTTAATGAGTTAGTATTGATTAAAATCTTAAAAGATTCATGCAAGGGTTGATATACAAGTTCATGTAGCATTTCTTTAATGTTAGGGACGCCCTTACCATTTAAAAGATCATGGAGCTGGGCATAATGGAAAAACTCATTATCGTTGATAATTTGAAAGTCAAAAAACGAGAACATCTGATATGCATGTAGTTCTATATATAAACCATGATCATAGAGTTCCTTATTTCGTCTTATGTATTCCAATCCAGTAAGATGATCTTTAAAGATACAATATCCCTCTACTGGTAATTTTAAACCCTCTGCTAAAGTTCTCTGAACTATTTCTTTATTATCATTCACTTTTTGTGAAAATCCAACTGAATTTTTGATAAAACCGTTTACCTCAGCGTACTTATTATGAAAAATTATTAATGCACACTCATTATTAATCCGGTTAGAATACGCAAACACATCTTCGTTGACTATATTACCAGTCCAAAAGTCATATAGTAAGAAATTATTAACGTTGGCATAAAGATAGCGTTTCTTCATTATCGGGAATATAATTTCCTTATGATGCTCAAGTAAGCCTAAATTGATTTCTTCATCCCAATAAGCCCGTCTGTATTCCATACCATACTTTTCGTGATATCCCTCGATTTGACCATGGCCAAACATTGGAAGCCCTGGCATGGTTACCATCATTATGCATATACCAAAATATTTATCTCCATCACCAAATTGCTTTATAGCGGTTTCTTCATCTGGATTATTCATGAAATTTACAAATCTTTTAAGGATTTCAGGATCGAATTGGAGTGTATTTTTTAATACTAAGCGATACATAGCGTTATCCTCATCTCTAAGCATATTCATAAATGCAGAATTATATACCCGATGCATCCCTAATGTTCTCACAAAAAATCCTTCAAGCAACCAGAATGCCTCTGCCAATAATAGCGTATCTGGATTTTCCTTATTGATCCTGTCAACAACTTCTCGCCAAAACTCTGATGGCATCGCCTTATAAAACTCATCTTTGGAGATTCCATGCTCCGCTCTTGACGGGATAGCACCTCCAGAACCCGGTTCTGGAAACCATAATCTTTGATAATGTTTTCTTGTGAGGGTCATGGCAGCATCAAATCGAATAATAGGGAACAGCTTGGAAATGTGTAATATAGTCTGAATAACTGCTTCTCGAACATCTGGATTTAAAAAATCCAATTGAGCTGTGTCATTCCATGGAAAACTAGTTCCGTCATTTCCATGATAAATATACTTGATTTCGCCAGTACGAAAATTTTCGTGTTTAAATGTAACAGCAGCATCTGTTCTAGTAAAATATTTGTCTTCCAGATATACACCTATATTTGGATCTCCAGATAAATTCTCACCTGAAAAACTATAAGACGGAAACGGAGAGTATGGCAGAGATATATACCAATCGGGATGTTCTAACACCCATTTTGAAACAATTCCCGTGTGATTAGGCACTACATCACAAGCGAGACGAATTCCTCTCTCTATAGCCCTATTTTTTAAATTTTCATAAGAATCATAACCGCCTAAATCATGCGCTATGACATAATCATAAGTTGAATAAGCACTTGCTTCTGCTTCGGGATTACCACACCATCTTTTAATTTTTTTAGACGCTTGACTCCTTTCCCATAATCCAATGAGCCAAAGACCAGTAAAACCCCATTCTTTCAGTTGATTTAATTCTTCATTGGGGATATCATGTAATTTTGTAATTGTTCTATTGTACTTTTTCGAAAGCTGGTCCATCCAAACATAAATATTTTTAGCGATCATGACTACCTTTGGCATCCAATCTTTGTCGATAGTATAATTTTCTATTTCCATAGAATCATATTCATAAACTTCTGACTCTCCAGGACCTAATCCCCTTAACATCTCTTCTTCCCTTATAATATCAAGAGCAATTAAGATTTGGAATAAATGCTTTCCTAATATCGATCCCCAGTTGTCATGAATGTAAATTAATTGATCTCTAATTGAATGTGGATATTTTTCTACCGGTTCTGTCAACATTTTAATTAAATTCTGATTATTAGGGCCAAATTTAGCTTTTTCTTCAAAAAAGTTAGTGATATCATCGATAATTTCCCTATAAGCTGTCTGCTTTTCAAGTAATTCATCGTCAAATAGTTCGATAAAAGGGGAATAGGAGGGATTCATATTTCCGAGCCAAAGATTTACAAATTCATCAACAAAATGGATTTCGTTATCGACTCCCCCTTCCTCATCTTTTAAAAACTCTTTAATTTTTACTTCCTCTTGGTATACAATATCTGGAGGAAATTCCTCTATTAAGGAGTAGATTGCCTCTTCTAATTTAGAACTACCAATTTTATTTTCTAAAAATTCATACAATTCCTTATTTAACCGTAAATTCTGGGTTTTTTCTTTATACAAATTGAATATGAATTTATTAATTTCGTACATTAATGCCATTCCATTGAATTCGCCAATTCGAATAGCAATTTCCGGATAATTAATTAAATCTCTTTTTTGATTTAATTTTTGAACGAACATCCTAACTAAATGGATATCTCCGTTAAATTCAATATTACCCTTTTCTGAAAATTTAAACTCAGCAAATTCGTATTTATTTCTTGCATCTCTCGAGATTTTCATGAGAACTACAACTTATTACTTTAATAATTTTATTAAAAGTGCCCTAACATTAATTAATGTATTTTTAAACGAAAGTATATTATTTTAAAGCAAACTATACTAATTATAGTTTACAATTCGATAATTCAAAATTTGAATGGTCAAAATGACTTCACGCGTACAAACCTTAGATGAACTTAATAAAAATGGTCGAATTGTGGGAAGGGCTAATTATATATTTACACCCGAGATATCAAGTTCTATTGGTTCTATTCATGGGAGTTCTTTTAAGGAAGACGAGACAATTGTTATTGGACGAGATTATCATAACGATAGCCGCATGTTAAAGAGAGGTTATACTGCTGGTGTAATGAGTACTGGAGTGAATGTATTAAATCTATCTGATTGTACATTTCCATTATTAGAATTCACTATAAGACGATTTGGAGCAAGTGGAGGAGCTTATTTTTCAGGAGGTCATCTATATAGTGAAGATGTCGGAGTAAGATTTGCAGATGCTGGAGGAATAGAATTGGCTCCTCTGGAAATCAAAAAAATCATTGAATCATACAATACGTACCCAACTCAAATTAGACGTGTCGATCCTAGGAGGATTGGACGTATAATTGCAATCCCTCAGACTCAAGATGTATATATTAAATCGTTAGAACAATTTGTCAACAAAAAACTTATCAAAGAGGCTAATTTAAAAATAGTAGTAGATTGTTCTTTCAGTCCAACGGGTAAAATAACTCCACTCTTAATCAATGAAATAGGGGGTGAAGTAATTGCTCTAAATACTCATTATCGTGAGAGATCACTGGTTCCTGTTCCAAGCATAAATACTATTAAGAATACTGCAGATATTGTAAAAGCATCAAATAGTCATTTAGGAGTATGTTTTGATGTTGATGGATCACGATTATTAGTCGTTGATGAAAATGGCTTAGAAATTAGTTTCGAAGATCTGCTGATGCTTTTTGTCGCTTATGATGAAGTAATCCAAAAGGCTAAAAATAGGACGATAATTACGACACCTTCTATCTCTCGCGTTGTTAAAGATTTTATAAAGGAGAGTGGACATCCGCTCAAACTTGTAGAAAATTATCCAGGGGAGCTTTCACGTCAAATAAGACAAGAGAGAGCTTGTTTTGCTGCAGCAGATTCCTTGAAATTTTATTTTCCTAATTATTCGCCTATAAGTGATGGTAACTTTACTTTACTCAAAATTTTAGAAATAATGGCTCTTCAAAAAGATTTAATAAGTTCTCTTACAAAGGGGTTTCCCAAGGGTATAAAAGTCAATAAAACAATACCAGTTTCGTCAGAGGTACTCGAAACAATCCACAACAGATTAATAGAGTTTGCAGATGAACATAACTTAAAGTATCAAGATATTATCAATGAATTAAAAATAATCGATGATGATGTATACGTAAATATTAGAGCTGCTCTTAATAGAAATGCGATATTACTCTCTGCAGAGTCAGACAATAAAAATAAATCAGAAAAAATGATATCGGAGCTATCAAAAATAATTTCCAAATTTTAATCACATAAAAACACTAAAATTTAATTACATGTAAAGTTAAATTATTACTAAAATTTTAGAATATTATTTTAATGACCATGAAGCGAAATTAAAAATGTTCTGGTATTAATTTAAAAAATATGTTGTCATAATATATATAATTAATAACTAAATTAAAAATAATAATTAGAAAGGAGTTTTAATTGTGGCTGGATTTGATATAAATTCTATAATTATCACAGGAACTTTATTCGTTATATTTGGAGTCTTTTTATTTTTCGATCTTTTCAAGAGAAACGAAAGGTATGGTTATTTAGCGTATATTGTTGCTCTCATACCAATAAATTTCCTATGGTTTCTTCAGTTTGATGTTCTAGGGGTGTACTTGATATTGTTTATACTATGGAATTTGTGCTTATTACGGGATTTGTTTGGCGTTTCACGAAAAAACGATCCAAAAGAAATCAACGACATATTGTTGTACTTAGTATTAGGAGTAATCATACAAATCATTATAACCGCGATTTTACCAGTGTCAATTCCTAGTATGCAAACTAATACTATACCTTACGGATTTTTCTATCTTCCTGATATTTACACAGGTTCATTTGGTATTGAACTCTGGGTGAATCCTACAATACTGTTTGTCTTCAGAATTACTGCTTCTGTAATGATAGGATTAGTCATCGTTCCTTTGCTTGTTGATCTTAGAGATGAAGAGGTACCTCTTCCAGTATTCATAATTATAATTGGTTTGTTTATCCTACCTTTTCTATATCTAAGTTATATATGGCTACCCATAGCGATGGGAGTATTAACTTTTCTTATGAGCGTAATCCTATTTATTGTATTGCTTATTATTACTAAGAGCGGCAAGGAAGGCCAGAAAAAAAAATAAACTATAATTTTTATTTTTTTGTTATTATTTTTATATATATAGAGTTATACATTATCGAATTCAGTAAAAATAGTATAAAACCATAAATGGGGCTAAGACAATGGCTAAGAAAAATGCAGAATCTAAAGAAGATGAACAAAATGGTACAATTAAAACTGAAATAGTTTACAATCTTAAGGACCTACCCGGAGTGGGGGATACTACTGTAAAAAAATTACAAGATTCGGGCATTATTTCAATAAGAACTTTAGCTATTTATCCCATTACTAAATTGATGGAAGATGCGGGGATAGGGGAAAAAACTGCTCAGAAGATAATTAAAGCAGCTCAAGATATTGAAAATATGGGCTTTAAAAGTGCTGATGTAATCTGGGAAAAGAGAAAACAAATGAATAGATTAACAACAAATAGTTCTACATTAGACGAAATATTAGCAGGAGGTATCGAACCGGGGTCTGTAACTGAATTTTATGGTGAATACAGAACAGGAAAAACTCAAATAGCTCATCAACTCTGTGTTAATGTTCAATTACCTTATGATGAAGGGGGGCTTGAAGGTAATGCACTTTATATCGATACTGAAGCAACCTTTAGACCTGAAAGAATAATTCAGATGGCTGAAGCTAAAGACTTGGATTATCATAAGACATTACAAAATATCACTGTTGGTAGAGCATATAATTCGGATCATCAAATACTCCTAATCCAAGAAGCAGCTAAGATCATTAAAGAAAAAAACATTAAATTGGTTGTTGTAGATTCAATAATAGGACATTTTCGCAGCGAATATGTTGGAAGAGGCACATTAGCTAATCGTCAACAAATTTTGAATGTCCATATTCATGATTTATTACGATTAACGGAAATATTTGACGAATTAGCAGTCATTTTTACAAATCAAGTTTCGTCGAAACCTGATGTTTTTTATGGAAATCCCACAGTTGCTACTGGAGGCCATATTTTAGCGCATGGTGCCACAGTAAGAATCTACTTAAGAAAAGGAAAGGGCGAACAGAGGGTAGCAAAAATGATTGACGCTCCCCATTTACCCGAAGCAGAGGCAGTATTCTCAATTACAAATGATGGGATAAAAGATTAACTAAGTATGTTATTTAATTAAAAGAAAGAATAAAAATTAATAATTAAGATTTACTTCAATGTCAATACCCTCTCTTACGGCTTGAGTAACAATGCAATATTGCTCAAACATCTTTTTACATTGATCTGCTCTTCTGCGAGTAATAAGA
>JAGXNP010000155.1 GCA_019894885.1 Promethearchaeota archaeon
AGATTACGAAATGCAGCCCCTCCAGTGCCCCAAGTCTCAAGATATCCATGTAATAATTCAAACATAAGTCTCGCTCGTGAAATAATTTTCCCTGTGGGATCCTTTGATTCACCTTGCAATTTAACTTTCCATTCTGGGATTGATCTTGCTAATAATTTAATCCCTTGGATTCCACTATTATTTATTGATGGACGCAACATATTATCGACCACTTTTTTAATTGCGACCTTTACTCCTGCTGCTAGAGGTGGATGTTTTCCGTCAGGTCTTCTCACCATTGAAAATTGAACATTGTTGGGATACATAAATTTTGGACCATGTTCAGAACTCCTTGCTTCCTTTAATTTTTCTATAGGGACTTCTTGGAATCCTTCAAGATCGGTATCACCTACATAAGCAATTCCTTTCTCCTCATCATAACCCGCTAAAGTAATTGCATGTCCACCAAAGTGAATATCTCCCTCTGCTTCAAAATAGGGCAAATATCCTAAATCAACTTTGAGGATTAAAGGAATATTTTGGTTAAGTAATTTTTTTGATTCATCCCACGCTTTATTAGCACTTGAAAAGGACTGCTTCCTTAACATAATTCCTAATAATCGGCAAGCCAAAGAATTCGACTCAATTGTTCCCTGCTTACCTCCCAGGAAAAAAGGAATATCTGATTCTGGTATAAACGAAACACTATTGGTGGTATCGAAAAATCCAAAACCCATCGTAGCATCTAAACCAAATGCCATCGCTTCAGACATTGGAAAACCGTGAAATTCAAAAAGATCTCTCATCGAAGATGATTCACAATGATAACCAACTCTGTGAACAAAATTATTTATTATATGCTTCTGGGTCAACTTGTCCAATTCCTCTTTTAATTTCCTCTAATACATATTCTAAAAATTCAATATCAGTATTCAGTATTTTTATTGGGTGAATGAACAAGCCTCTAACATTTAGTGGCGTCGTAGAGTTTTTTTTTAACATTTTTTCTAATTCCAATTTATGTTCTTTTATAGTATTTAGTGAATTAGCGAAAACTTCTATCTGTTCTTCCTCTGATAAATAAGGTAGCATTGAAAATGCCATATAGAAATCGGGATCATTCCGACCTACATACTCATTAAGAGTTTTATATATCCGGTTCTTAAGAAGCTTAATACCTTTCTCAGTGACTTTATAAATTTTCACCAAGCGATTGTTTTCTTCTTCCATCCATGATTCAACTAATCCATTCCTTTTTAAATTTTTTAATACTCCATATACGGATGATGTACCAATAGCTGTCCAAGCTTTCATACCTCTATCTTCAATTTTCTCATTTATATCTTTTCCATGACACGGGTGTTCCGATATTAACCCTAAAACAGCAAAAGCTATATGACTCAATTCTAAATTTTCTTCAATAGACATATTCAATAAACCTGTTGGATTCGTTATGAATATAGATCGTTATGAATTCATAATCAATTTTTACTTTTAAATCTACCTAATATACTAAAAACAACCTAAAAAAAAGAATAAAAAAAATAAAGCTTTCATTCACAAATGAATAATGTTTAATTTTGATTAACATTCATTAAAACGATGTCTAATGAAACACCACAAAATATCATAGATAAACTTGATAAACCACTTCCTCTTTGGGTAATTGCCCTCATCCCCGTATACATTTCGATCCTGTTTATAATCATCTTTTTCCCTCTCGCCCAAGATTGGGCATGGATTGAAGCTTGGTTATTCATAATATCACTTGTAATTAACATGACTATCAGTTACTATCTCATAAACAAGAAGAATCCGCGTGTCCTTCGGAACCGGGCGAAGGTGAAAAAGTTCGGTGTTACAGAAAAAATAAAAAGTTCCGCAGGATCAGATAAATATATAATGCCAGTTCTTGGTATCGGATTTGTTGGTGCACTAATATTACCAATATTCGATTACCGCAATCAATGGTCTACAATTCCTTTCACGGTGGAGATTATAGGACTTGTAGTCTTGAATGTTGGTCTTATATTCATAGATATCGCAATGGTACAAAATGCATACGCCTCAAAACTACTAGATATAAAAAAAGACCAAAAACTCATTGATACCGGGTTATATGGTCATGTTCGACATCCATTCTACTCTGGAGCAGTTTTAATGATCCTCGGAGTGCCCATTGCGTTAGGATCGTGGATATCGTTAATTCCCGCTACAATCGGAGTATTAGCCATAATAATCCGAATAAAATTCGAGGAAGAAATGCTCATTGAGGGAATGGACGGCTATGATGAATATCGAACTCGAGTAAAATACAAAATAATTCCAAAAATCTACTGATTTAATTTTATACACTATTCAAATTTAATACAAATTGTTATTAACGATTTTTTGCTAATTTTTTTTACGATATTGAGTAAAATATTTCTTATTTAAATCATAGAGTTATATTATGAATGAAGAAACAGAAGAGATTTTAACTATTATAGCCGAAAAAGCACAGTTAGCTGAAGGTATTGAAGGTGTGCGATCAATTCTATTAACAATGTATCGCTTTCCTTCTCTTAAAAACAAAAAAGTTTCACAGAAAACTGGAATAGCAATCCCAGCTCTTGCCGCTGTTCGAGGGGAACTAGTAAAAGCGGGAATAATAGAAAAGAAAAATTTTCTTGGTGAAAATGGTAGAACTTGGATTCGCGAAAATTTAAACTTAAAGTTTGATTACGATCCTCTCCCAAATAATTTTGACTCGTCTTTAATTGAAATTCCGGAAGAATTTGTTTTTATAAATAAAATCGAAGAAATTTTACGGAATCGTCCTGAACCAGATTTTGCTTTAGACCAATCTCATGCCATTTCTTCTACAGTAATAAATCGTGCTCTTTATCTCTTAAAAAAAGGAGATATTGAGGGAATGAAAATAGTATTCCTTGGGGATGACGACGCTACTTCTCTAGCTGTTGGCTTATTGAACTTAGCTGAAGAAATATCGGTTATAGATATCGATCCTAATGTTCTAAAATTTCTTTCTAAGAGTGCAAATGATCTTTCTTTAAAAAACTTTAGAGTTATATCACATGATCTCAGAGATCCATGCCCTACTAATATTCTTAACAATTTTGATATTGTTTTGATGGATCCTCCTTATACGAATGAAGGTTTGCGCTTATTTCTAAAAAGAGCTAAACAAGTTTTAAAAACTAGCATAACAATCGATGGAAATGTACATAAAATTTTAGGGAAAAAATGTCTCTTATGTTTTGGAAATAAACCTCCCAAAGAAATGCAACATATTCAATTATCTATTTTAGATCATGGATTTATAATAAAAGAAATGATTCCATACTTTAATCTTTACAAAGGGGCAAGTATTTTAGGCCAGTTTAGTCATCTTTATTATTTAGAATTAGCTGAAATTCAAAACATAGAAGATAAATTAAGTCTAAATACACTCCCAATTTATACTGCTGAACTAAAAGAAAGAAAGACGAATCCCTACCGTCCTATTGGATATCATTTTGTTGGAGAAATGCGTTTTTCAGACCAAAGTTTCCTTTTAGAAAATGAAAAAATTCAAAAAATTTTTCTAGACTCTTTAACTTACGCAGATTTAATAACTTACGACATATTCCATCATAATTACCAACCATATGGATATAGTGCTGTTGCCATACTTAAAACAAGTCATGCAGCGATTCATACCTGGCCAGAACACGGATATATTAGCCTTGACATATTTATATGTGATGCTTTATCTAAAGGATTAGAAGTCCTAAAATTCTTGAAAAATCATTTCAAACCTGAAAAATATGAGTTTCTTTTTATGGAGCGAGGGAAGGGCTCTATGATTAAATATGAACCACTTGATTTAGAGAACAAGAAATAGAGTTAATAAAATAAAATTACTTGTAATAATTGCTAAACCTTCCATTAGATTGTTGAGAGGTTGTTATAAATAATTATATAAATCTTTTTAATATTGATTATTATATTGTACGAGAAAAAAACGAAACCTCAACTATGGAAGAAAATAAATTAACAGAATTAAATGATCTTAAAGAAGTTGCGATAGGGAAAATAAAAGCGGCATTCAATCGTTCGATTGACGCTGAAGCAACAAATTCAGTTCTTTGGGATATCACTGAAGAAAAAAGAAATACTTTACTTAAATTCGGGCTATTATTTAGTGTTTTTATCATAATTTTTGCTTATTTACCTTTCCTTTTTGGTGATGTCGTTATAATTTGGGTTTTTAGTTTAATTGCAGAAATTTTAGCTTTTATAATAGCGGGATTAGTAATTTATGGGATTTTTCTTGCCAATTATTCGAAAGCTCATAAACAGCTTATTCAGGCCGCTATTCTTTTGCGAAGGCAGAGTCTGGATTTCTACCAATATAAACTAGATAATTTAGATAAAAAAGGATATATTGAAGAATTAAAGTCTTTAGAAATAAATGATAAGAACCTTAAAGAAAAAACTCAGCTATATACTGAAAAAATCTCTTCTCAATTAATAATGAGAATTACATATTATATTGAAGAACTTGAAAAAGCAGGTTTTAAAAAACATGTTATTACTCAACAAGCAATAGATGCTGCTAATGAAAAACTGCAGAAATTTAATGCATTAAGAACTTGTGAAGCGTGGCTTAAATTTGATTAAAATCTTTTTTTGTGTTTATTTAGTAAGCTTATTTAACATAATTGTCTAAAAGCCTTATCTTTATATGTTCTATCAGCACAAATTAAAATTTGAATCAATCGCTTTTATATAATGTGAAAACAAATTAATTATTGAAGGTAGTAGAAATTCGAGCTAACATTGGATTTCGCCCTCTATTAAACTCAAGTATGAGTTTAATTCTCTCTTAACCTAAAATACTTCGGCTCGAATTGGAGCTCCTTTTCCTACTTTTTAATAGAAATTTTCAAGTTTTTGAGTGAAGATATACTCTCAAGTTTAGGGATCTGTTTGTTTAATCACCCAATCACAATAGCATCTTTAATTTTTATTAGAACTTCACTAAAGAATATAATTAATTATGACAAAAATTTTTATAGAAATTAAATGGTAATTATATTGTTAGATTTTTACCTAAAAGTAGATCGTTATTAAAAAAACTAAATCCAAAAAGACAAAATGAAAAATTCAGCTGTAAGGCTAACTTTTTTAGGGGGCGTGAATGAAGTAGGAGGAAATAAAATCCTATTAGAAGATTTCAATTATGACGTGAAAATTTTTTTAGATTTTGGAATCAATATTAAAAACTTCAATGAAAACTTTGAAAAATACGAGGAACCATCTTCAGTTAAGGATTTAATAAAGTTAGGATTATTACCTAACACAGAACACCTTTCAATTGAAAACTTATATACTAATTACGAAGATAGTAAGAGCCGGGATTACATTGATTTGATTACAAATGTAGATGGGATTCTTATCTCACATCCACATAAAGACCATTTTTATGGCCTATCATTTATTAACAGAAACATTCCCATTTATACAGGAGTTTTTACAAAAAAAATTATTTCTGCTTATTATAAATGTTCAAAAGTTTCTATCAGCAATAATTACGGGGGATTAGAATGGAATCTATTTCGTACTGGAGATGTTCTCAATATTAAAGGATTAAAAATAATTCCCGTGCATGTAGATCATTCGATTCCAGCAGCTTACGGATTTATAATTAAAACATCTAAATATAATATCGTTTATACTGGAGATTTCCGTATGCATGGACCGTTATCTGCTATGACTCGAGATTTTTTGCGAGAAATAATAAGTAAAAGTCTTGATAAAATTGATATCTTAATCTGTGAAGGAACACATATTCATAGGGGTGCAGTTGAGTCCGAAAATAATGTAGAGAAAAATATTGAACTGCTCTTCCTTGAAAATCCTTTTGATTTCTTTTTAGTAAAGTATGATCGTTTAGATTGGGATCGTTTCAGGACTTTTTCTTTAATTGCTAAGAAGCATGGTTGGAAATTTATCATTACCGAAAAAGACGCTTATTTCTATCATCTTATGAATAAAGATGAAATCTACGAAAGTATGAAAGATCCAAATATAATTGATGATGATCACATTTTAATATTATCTCATGGCAATGCAAGGTACCGTTGGCAAGAAAAAATAAGACAAGCACTACACAAGGAAAAGAAAGGTTTCCGGTTTATAAATTATAATGAAATTAAAGAGTTAAAAAGTCAATTTTTTTTATATATTACTTCTGTCCAAAAAGATATTATTGAAAAAATAAATTCGAATCTCAAGGGCGCGTTTATATCGTCTAGTATAGATCCCTATACGGAAGAATATATTGATAATAATAGAACTTTAACCCACTATTTCCGTCGACATGGCATTCCTTCTTACAGAGTACACGCGTCTGGACATGCGATGCCACATCATTTAATAAACTTTATCAATTCAGTTAACCCCAAATATTTAATTCCAGTTCACACCGAACATCCCCATTTTTTTAAAACCTTTTTCAAAAATTCTGAAATTGAGGTGCTAGTTCCTAATAAAAACGATAAAATCGATTTGGATTGAAATCAGATATAATAAAGGGAAGTGGTGTATCTTAAATTGAAAAAAAAATGTTTGAAATGCGGAATGATCCGTTCCAGTAAGGATCTCGTAAAGTTAGAAAGCGGAGATTACATTTGCTTTTCCTGTTGGAATAGAAAGTTAAGTGATAAAGATAATTCAAGACAAAACTAACAAATTTAATGATAAGAAACTTTAAACATATTTCGTCAATAAGAGATTAGGTACACAAATTTAGTGAGGTTAAATTTTTTGAGTTTAATCTCATTCTGAGCTTCTGAGCCTTGAGGTATTAGTGGCATTTTAATTACCCAGTCGTATTCTTCTAAATACAAATTATTATAGAAGATATTCGTGTACTTACACCAATCTAAAAACATACTTACTGATATGCTCTCGTTTTTAAGAGATGGGACAGCCGACATAAAAAAACTCATTATATTTATAATTAATTGAATAACCCTATGCAGTGAAAATTGTTTCGCCTAATTTATATAAGATATACACTTAATCAGCTTTTCTTGTTAAAGGAAATAGCGCAATTGGAAATACTTGATATTTACAGCAACCATCATAATATTAAAAATTGACATATTTATATGTTTCGAAGTTTTATTCAAAAAAATAATTAATCAAAATATTAATATGACTTTCCTTCTCTTTATTAAAACAACCTTCGTTAAACAAAAATCTGATGTAATAAATGAGTTATGGTTTTTTTGGAAAAGTATTATGGGTTGACTTAACAAACGATAATTTTAGGGAGGAGGAAGTACCTGAAAAAATCTATCGTCAATTCATGGGCGGATACGGTTTAGGATGCAGATTATTATATGAAAGAATGCTTTCACACATAAATCCCTTGAGTCCCGAATCCATAATTGGATTTTTTCCAGGGTTATTAACGAGTACTGCAGCTCCTTATTCAGGCAGATATATGGTTGTAGGTAAGTCACCACTTACAGGAACTTGGGGTGACGCAAATAGTGGTGGAACTTTTGGACCTGCGCTTAAAGCTTGTGGCTACGATGGAATTCTATTTATAGGGAAATCTAAAAAGCCAATGTATATCTCTATTATAGACAATACAATTAAAATTTTAGACGCTTCAGATATTTGGGGAAAAGATGTTATAGAAACCGAGAAAACCCTTAAAAATAGGCACGGTAACTCCATCAAAACCGCTGGTATTGGAC
>JAGXNP010000156.1 GCA_019894885.1 Promethearchaeota archaeon
TCCTTACATCGATTGAGCAGTAAGCTATTCTAATCCCATTAATGTTATCATGTTGTTTTTCAATAGGAATTACGCCTACTTTATATTTTTTTAATAGATGATCCGCAAAGTCATTCGCTTTGATTACTTCTGGGTTTAAGTTAACAAATATAAAGAAACCCCCAGCGTTTGAATCTACCGATATGTTTTCATTTTTTATTTTCCTAAACTCAGCATTGATTTTCTCATATCTCTCTTTAAGGAGATGCTTAACTTTTTCTCGTTTTTGTAATAAGCCGTCCATTCCAATATCGTCAAAGAGTTTAAGGCTAAGACTTTGATAGAAATGATTACAGTTTGAGATCGTAGTCCTAATTAAGCCAGAAAGTTTATTGTTAATTTCAGCTTTCAAAGTTGTTAATTCTTTCATATTTTTAACCCAGTGAGGTTTTAATCCAATTGTAATGAATCCAATGCGTCCCCCATATAGTAATAGTTCTTTAGTAATTCCATCTAACTTAATTGGAATTATATCCTCCTTTAGTTCGTGTAATGCGTAGAAAATCGAGCGATTAATTACGTCCTTAGAATAAACATAGGGTTCGTACGCATCGTCTACGATAATTAAGATCGGTTTAGAAATGGTTTTTTGTGCTTCTATTAAAACATCTAGTATCTCTTCCAAATCTTCCTTATTAGGGATATAACCCGTAGGATTATTAGGAAATCCCAGAATAAGAATAATTTTTTCTTGAACTTTAGATACTTCATAAATAGCGTTTTTCATTCCATTGATATTGAAATTTTCACCTGTAAAAAACTCAAACGATTTAATTCTGGCGCCGATTAATTTCTCAACAATGTTATCGTAATTTCCCCATCTCTTATTAGGTGATATAATAAAGTCTCCCTGGTTTAGGAGCAGCGAACAGCACAAGAATATCCCATTTGTTAATCCCGCAGTAACTACCGGTGTAGTAATAAAGGATTCAAGATTATTTAGCTTATCTTGTTCAAAATCTATGTTATAACAAGATTTTTTGATTATCCAATTTTTCCAAGAATTTTTTAAATCTTCAAGCCCAGAAATCTGAGAATATGGTACAATTTCGTTCACATTAAATTTAGTGTAGTTTTTTATTTCTTCTAGATACAACGGAACCCATTCGGAAGTTCCTCCCTCAATAAAATCTTCCTCGAATCCATAAGCAGATCCAAGAGTACCCATAATTTCTGCTTCTTTTTTTGCTCTTCCAGACCAATGAAAGACTCCCTGAGGTAAATAAATGCGTTTTCCTTGTTCTGATAAGGCATTATAGAGAGGCGTTTTTTTTATCATTCCAAATTCCATGACATTTGATGTAATAATTCCTCGAATAAAAGTTTTTAAGCTGAATGCTATATGTTTTTATTAACCTTTTAAGAATTTAGAGTAATGTAAATAAAAATCTTAAAGAATGACCTATATGGTGAATTTATATAGAACTAAGGTATATGATCTAATATAAATAATGAAAATAGTATGAGAAGTCGCATCTAAAAATGTCCGATAAAGAAGATTCTGAACAGAATAAGGAAAAAGAAAACATCATAGTCAAAGGTTGGAATGAATTTGTTTCAAACATAACAAAGGGGTACAATAATTTCCAAAAAAATATTGAAGAAAGTTCAAAGAAGAATACAGAATTGTGGAATCAGAACCAAGAAAAGATTAATAAATTTTTTGAAGGTGCTAAGGAAAATTGGAATACAACTATGAAAGAATGGGGGACCGAAATAGCAAAAACACAAAATGAAAATATAGATTCATGGGATGTCAATCTTGAAAAAGTTAACGCATTTTTTAAGAGTAATCAACAATCTTGGGAGAATAAATTAAAAGAATGGAGTGCTGACTTTGAAAAAAGACAAACAGAGACTAAGGAACAATGGGAGGAAAGAAAACAGAAAATAGGTGAAGATATAAAGAACTGGCAAGATAAATCTAAAAGAGATTGGGAAAAAGGATTGAAGTCTTTCCGACGCGAAATGATGAAGGGATCTTACATGTTCCTAGCATTTATGATACCTATATTAGTTGTGTTTTTAGTTATTGTGTATATAGTTACTCGATTATTTGATTATTAAACTCTCAGTTAAAACCTGTTTGAAACATGTTAGACATATTTGTCTTTTCATTTCTCGTTGCTCTTACTGGAGCGTTATCGCCAGGGCCTCTATTGACATTTACAATTTACAAGTCGATAAAGCAGAAAAGAGGTTATTTAGCAGCAATCTACATCCTATTAGGGCATGCTACAATAGAATTAACTTTAATAGTCGCATTACTTGCTGGAGCATATCTCCTTATTCAAAATCTTCTATTTTTAACAGTAATAGGCATATTAGGAGGAATTTTTTTAGTAATCTATGGCATATTGGTCATTAAAGATGTATTAAAAACAGATGTAAATATAGAATTTGAAAATAGTCATCACAAAGGATTTAAGGGTAATAGTTATATAGGGGGCATTATCGTTAGCCTATCGAATCCATATTGGGAGTTCTGGTGGGCAATCATCGGCTTAGGTTTTCTTATATCCTATAATATCAGTTTCGCAAATCCTATTGGACTTTTGTTATTCTTTCTAGGTCATGAATTAGGAGATGCTGTATGGTATATTCCAATTTCCACCATTGCATACTTTGGAGGAAAATCTTTAAATCCTAAAATCTTTAAATATGTTTTAATTATATGTGGTGCTTTTATGATTATCTTTGGATCATACCTTGCTATTAACATAGTTTTTAACCCACCAACATTTTAAATTTTCAAAAGATCGGACTTAATATTAGTACTCTTGGTGGTTTGAGTTATCGAATTTTAACAACCAAAAATATCCTAGTATCACATATATATAAAATTTAGAAAAAGCTGTTTTAATTGTTATAGCTTTATGATCAAATTTAGAAAAAGCTGCTTTAATTGTTATAGCTTTATGAAGTTTAATATTCAATTTATAAAAGTAACTAACGGATAAATTATGACCGATAAGCAAATGATCAACTGTCCTGTGTGTAAGATAAAATTCATCCCAAGGACATTTTACCCAGATGAAGCTATATTTTTTACCCACGATGGAAAAAAATTATCAGGATTTAATGGATACATTAGTTCGAGGACAGTAAAACCTCCAGAAGTGATTGTAAGCTCTTGGGTAACTTACTGCCCCTCATGTAATTACATACTACGCTTTGTTAAAGAAATAGTACGAAAAGAAAAAATTCATACTCAAAACTCGAGTCCATCGGATGTCAGCGAAAAATATAACAGCTACTATTACGGATTTCCATACGGAGATTATTCACAACACTTAAGGGAAGTAATAACTAAAGTAAAAGTTAAAATAGAGAAGGAACTGCAAGATTTGAATTTTGGCATTTGGGAAGACTTATACACAATTGACGATAATTTTAAGTTCCTCGTGCGGTTTTTTGCTAATTTAGAAAATTATTGCGATTGTAATTTGGAAATGGGAAATGACAAAAACATGATTAACAAAATAAAGAAGTTAAATTTGCCAAAAGAAATAGAGATACCTATGCTACAACTTAACAATATCAAAGATGGTATTGTGAAGGGAGATTATGAATTATCGAATGATGATGAAGATAATATTGACAACATATTAGTAGCATTTGTTTTACATTTAATTAAAAAACATATCCAACCATTCATCGATAAAAAACAATTGGAAAAGGGATATAAATTCATAAAATTTGAAGATTTTGAACATCAAATCAAATCATACTTAGCTAACTACCTTTATACCAACTTCAATAACGACCCTAACTCAACTAAACAAATTCGCCTGTTTTTGAGTGATCTCTATAAGGAAATTGATGCTTAGTATTATTCAAACTTTAAATTTGCAGTTTATTTTACTTTTAGTTCATTAAACTCATTGTTAATACGAGATATTTCTGGGTTCTTTAAATATTTCCTTTAAAATTTAAGGTTGAATTAGAATTCTTTTGAATTTTTATGGTAAATAATACTATTACTCAGAAGTTACCAGAGTTTTTGAATAGAAAACTAATAAGATTTTGTCCTACATGTCTAAAACCTATTTACGGAGCAGATATTGAAGTTCATAGATTAATTAACTCTGATGTTAATCGTTGGCAAGTAAATTTCGTACATTATCATACTTATAATCAATTCCCGAAACATGTGTTGATTCTATACATTGATTCAGATATGTCAGCTCGAGGTCAAGAAGTATCAGATTTTATCAAGCTCGAAGAAAAATAGAAGGTTAATTGGGAATCGCATCTAAGCTATTCACTTTCGAATAATCCTAAACTTGGGTCTAAAAATTGATTTTGGCACATAGGACAAGAATTGTGCTTAGAAAGCCAATCTGCTACACAAAGATAATGAAATCTACTTCCACAGAATGGGCACATAATTAATTTATCTTTAACGAAGTTAATATTTTTATGACATACCGTACACTGAATGTTAGATATTGAGACACCTTGTCTTATTTTAGCTTTATTAGTTAAAATTTCTTCTAACTTTGAACGTTCGAGTTCATATAGGCCTAAGCTTGAAGTAATTTGATTTATTTTTGAAGAAATCTCAGTTATTCTCTCTTTTAGTTCATCCTCTGATAATCTGACAGCTAAGAAGGATGACAACGCAAAGTTAAAGGGTAATCCTTCGAAATTTTCAGTCTGCTTAGTTATCTCAGTTATTTCTGCGAATAAAATAGATTCAGTGTCTATCAAGTCCTTGAAGCTTTTAAAAATTTTATTCATTAAGACAGTTAATAAAAAAGAAAGCTGATTTTTCTTACGATTAAAGTTATCTTCCCAATGTTTTATAGTGGCATAAATATCAATGTTATTTTCTTTATATGCGTCTAACTTGTTATACACTTCAGTTTTGATTTCGTCTATTTTTAATTTGTAGTTACTTAGAAGGTCTCTAATTTGTTTTAATTGAGGTAATTCTTCTTTAATTATCAAGGAAGCCTCGTTTTCGTAAGAGTTGATCATTTTATTTACCTCGGCAATCTTGGTGTCAACGAAAATTCTTACATCTACCCGAAAACTCTCATCTTTAATGTTGTTCAAATAATTTAAATACTCTTCTTTACGTCGAATTACCTCAGAAATGATATTTGCTAGCGTTTTCTTTAGATTTGCGGTAATATTCGTATAGGGTTTTATAATCGTATCAAATTTCATTATCCAATTATCGATTTCGTCTATTTTTGCTGCGAAAATATCAACTTTTTTGTAATTTAAATTAATTATTTTTACAAATTCCACGGGATCGCTTATGTTATTTATACCTCCCTGAAATTGTTTATCCAAACCCTTAAAGTATAAATCGACTGTTTTAGGAAGAATTTCGGTAAACTTCTGAGACATTAAACCCTTTATATCTGATTTTCCAATCCCTTGGCCGCTTAAATCGTATTTTTGATCTAGTTCTTCGATTTCTTGTAAAATATCTCCTAATAAATCTTTAATTAATTCGATAATAACTGGACGCATCTTTTTTTTTAAATTCTCAATCGTTTCTTTCCTTTCTAAGATGTTTACGAACTTCTCCCCCTCGTATTCTTCAAATATTCCATTTCTATATAACAAATATATGAAATCGTCATAGATCGCTTTATTGTCGTCTGATTTACTTAAGAAAAAGCTATTTAACTCGTTAAAATGAAAGGATAACAAAATTTCTTTACGGGATTTAGTTTTTTTGATGGATTTAGCTTCGACTAAGCTTTGTAAATATGCTTCCAATTCTTTGATTTCTTCCCATATTCCTAAATTGCTCGGGATATCGTTTAATTTAAAGTACAAATCTTTTATTTTATTTGCTTCAATCCAACAGAGTGTATTGTTATTGTAGAATTTATCTGTCTTTTGAAAATTTTTTTCTAAAATAAGAATAAACTCATAAATGCTATTTTGTAATTCTTTGTTAATTTTTAAAAAATTATCTAAAAATTTGTTATTCTTTATAATTCGTTTAACATTTCTCCCATTAGAATTAAAATTTGTTATATTACTTGAAACCAGCTTCAACTCGCTAATGATTTCTTGTTTCAACGAGAAATGGTCTGTCTTTAAATCAGAAAATAAGTAAGATTCACTAAATATTTTAATCTCGTTGTAAAATTTTGAATATGAGTTAAAAATATCAATTTTGAACTCAGATTTAACAAAGTCATCTATTTCAAGCGAATTTATATTCTCTGATTTAATGGTCGTTATTTTTTTTTTCAGGTTCAAAATTTCGTCTTTACTGTATCCTTTTACCTCACTGAAACCATTATTAAACAGACGCGTAAGAAAATCATCTCAATAAAAATATAAATAATTGTAAAAATATGCCATAGCATAAAATTTTTAGTAAAAATAGAGTTAAAATGAATTATTAAATTAGGTTTTACTCGCCTAATTCCTTAATTTCTATGCGTCTTTCTTCCGCACCGTCTTTAGTTATGATAAGCAAATCAATTCCATTCCCAGACATCGCGTCCCTCTTTATGGAATTTCTTATTGCTTTTTCAACAAGTTTTACACCATCTTCAATAGACATATCTGGCTTATAATCCGCTTCCAAAATACCCATTGAAAGTAACATTCCTGTTCCTGTAGCTCCAAATTCTTCTGAAATCAAAGAACCAAGAGCATCTAAGGTATAAACTTGCGGACCTTCTTTGTCTACTCCAGCGATTATTAAATTTGTGTATAAAGGAGCCATCTTTCGAGAATATAACATGTTAGAAACCATTTTAGCAATGCTTTTTGTACCAATTTTGTCGTTGGCGTCTAACTCATATAACGCAGCTTGAGCTTTTAATACTCTTGAAACAAATTGAAAATCTCCAATTAAACCATAAGCAGCCATACCGACATTATCAGTAATCTTGAATAGCTTTTGAGTGGTTTTATTAGTAACTGTGTATCCCCATGTCGCTCTGCGATCGTTTCCTAGCACTACTCCGTCTTTACACTTAATTCCTACTGCTGTTGCACCTGGAACCATAATTTGTTGAGACATATTTTTACCTTTTTAATAATATAAGTTTAAGATACAATTAATTGTTCCTTCTTATACTATAGAAAAATTCAAAATTAATTAAAATTTTCGTTTTAAATTATAACATTTTATTGAAATATACAAAAAATAAAGGCTTATTATCCTTGAAAACATTTTATCGATTTTTCATATTAGGTTTAATCATGTAATTTCCTAATTGGAACTAATTTTTATTAATTAGGTCGATTATGACTTAATTATTATGATCATTCAAAATTTACCATGACATTCATTGGGGATGATGTGTTTCAATTCAAATTTTTTTAGTAACTCATTCAAGGAAAATAAAACCGATATAAAACACTATTGATTCTATTTTGATATTTGAATTATTTTGATTCTAAAAAAGTTAATTCAAATTTTTCGATTGATCAACCATTGAATGATCACACATATCAACGGTTATATTGAGAAAAAGATTTTTTGTCGTGATTTTTTATGCATTAAATTCTTGAAGTTCTTCACAAATAGTCAAAAGATTTAAATAACTCTTCGGATATATTACTATCTAAGACACTTTACTAATAAATACAAAAAAAATTAAAAATAAAAAAGTTAAATTTTTAAATAGTGGAGGAATAAAAA
>JAGXNP010000157.1 GCA_019894885.1 Promethearchaeota archaeon
TAAGGTCTCCAATTTTACCGAAGTATTCGTAGGAAGACACTAAACTGTAGAGTAAGTCTACTGAAGTGTAATCTTCCGAAAGTAAAGAATATCCGCGTTCTTGAGCAAATAAGGTTATATACATAGCAAGTTCGTTTTTATCGCCTAAAGATAATAACGAAATATCTCCCGTGTTGGAAAGAGACCTTACAATTTGGAACGTGTCGATAAGTTCGTGATATTTCACTGAAGTCGAAGCTTCCCAACCACCAAAATAGTTCCGATTGTCAAGTATAAAAGCTACGACATTGCTTCTCGTAAAAGAAGTAAAACCCGTACTATCCGCTAGTTCTAAATTAATTGCTGTAGCAACTATATTAGAATAGTTCGTCACCCACACGAAGTCTGAGATATCAAAGTAAGCTTCTTCAGAATGGTACAACGCAGTTAAGTGTTGGTGAAACACGCTTTTATCTATTATGTCCACATAACTACTTCCGAAAGTTTCTAAGGTTTTCACGCAATAATAAGAAGCAAATTGATTAGGTTCGGGTTCCATTAAGGAGTCGAACATGCCCTCTCTGTCGTTGTAAAACCCGGTTGAAGAACCCAAAGATTGTAACCCGTCAACGTAGGACGCAATATCGCTCCGTTCTTGCGGTTGCGAATTCCAATCAAAACCTAGCCCATCTAAAGTAATGACAGCGTAGTAGGTGTTGTCTGCGGTAGGAACTTTAAACCCTTCTTCTAAGGAGGAATCATAGGGTTGACCGACAAATCCGTGCAAGTAAGGGTTATAACAGTCCCAAATATAAGTGACCATGTCAGCAACATCTATTGAATTAATACTGTTCAAGATGTCCAGCGAAAGCACTGCGTAGCAATTGACTTCTAAAAGCGTTGACAACGGGTAATATCTCCCTGGAATTTTTGAAGCTAAGTATCTATCAGAGTTCTCGTCCGAGAAAATGTGAGAACTGGAGTCGTAAAAGGACATTATGTAATTAATAACCGCCTGTTGGTCAATACCGCCTAACTTTCCAATCGCGTCTAAGACATACAGGGCGTAATAAGTCGCTTGAAGAGAGCCAGAATAAATTTGAGGATAATAGCTGTATGCGGCGAAATCCGCATTTTTTGCGTTAAAAATCGCTTCCAAAATTTCGAGGTTCGAAGTATCAGAAGTAGCTAACAAGTCAAAATTTTCGTTTTGTCTTTCAACAGGAGTAGCAACTGATGTGATACTAATTGTTGAAAAATAAGTTAAAACTACGATTAAAACAACACTAACTAAAACTCGGGTTTTTTTCCATCTCATTATTTTTCACGCAAAGTGTATTACAAAAGCTTTGATCTATAAACAAATCGAGCATTTATAAAGAAAAAATACAGAACTCTGTATGAAGTCGTGACGGAATTTAAAAAAACCAAAATTTAACTAAAAAATAGAGCCTATTTAGAACAAAATACAAATTTAAAGTAATTTTAATTAAAATTTATTAAAAAAAAGAAATTTTAAAGTTTTTAGTTTTTCGAAGAATTTACTTCTTACCAAGTCCTATCATTGGTAAAGCTTCTTGAACTGTAGCCAAAGGTTCGATTTTATATTTAAATCCTTCAATTATTCTATATCCCGCATATCTAGTTGCTATGGATAGATATCCCTCCCACATTTTATCATTTGGAACCTCATAAAGGGCATACATTTTAGTCTCATAATCAGCGACAACCCAAATATTTACTCGTTTTACAAAATCTGCTACATCGGGCACCTTTTTTCCTAGAAATGCTTGTCCAACACCTTCTGTTTTGTGAGGCGGAATTTTGGAAGTTACCATTATAAACGCCATATTTATTTCACCTTTTTTATAATTTTTATATTGTGGTAAATGAATTTTAATTAGATTTCAGTAATTTATTATATAATGAGGTATATTAAAAGTATTTACAAAAATGTAACTGGAAATATTATGGAAAAATACGACTATTACAATTGTAAATAATAAGGACAATGGATTATCATCGTTAATCATAGAAAAAGAAAAAAAAACATACAAAAATTAAGAAAATATACATTCAGTCCAAAAATCATCGTCAACAAAGCACGGGTGGACCTTTTGGATTATAATATCGCCATAATTCTACTTTTACCTGCTCCTGATCGTCATATATCTCGTTTTGGTTTGAATTATAAAATTCTTTAAGGTTGAGTTTTTGATTGGCGTTAAGATTATCTTGTTTATTAGTAATTGAGGTAACGAAATATCCACTTGCTTCTTTTACGAAAAGAAAATGCGTGTCGCTCCCATTTAGAGAGTTAAATACTTGACTCGCGTTTCCTAGTGTTATTTGAACTATGTCGTCAATTTCAGGCGATTTTTTCGAAGCTTCAATCGGATCGACAAAACATTGGTCAAGTACACCTAATTTTTCCATAACATCTTTTAATAATTCAGCCGATTTTACAAGACTTTTAAATCCAGGAACATTAAACTTCTGAATGACTCTCCTTTCTACTTGTCTATGGATCGTTGACATTTTAATCCCTAATCGATCACAAAGAGCTGAAATGCTCACATTTCCTTGCTGAGAGCAGAGGAGGGTAATGGAGGACACTAATCCAACGATAACATCATCTTTAGTATTCTTGATCGAATCGTAAAATCTATTTAGTATACGTCGTGATTGGTAGTAAAACGACATACCTAATTTAAAGTGCTCGCAAACTTCTAAAATCCGCTCGGTTATATATTGCTTACGATCTCGCTCTTGATATTCGGGCCAGATGCGAATAATCGAAAATTTAAATGCGTTAAAGTCTTTCTTTGATATTTTTGCTACCTCTAACAACTCGCTTTCACGAATAGGTTTGTTATTTTCTTTATAGTAGGCGTATATCACACAAGGCACTAGCATTTCTGCACTCCTATATTTTGTGCCTTTACCTAATTTAGCGCGATTCTCTTTAAACTTACTTAAAATTGTATCAAGATCGTTTAGTGAGAAAGTTAAAGCGGTTAATATCCTTTTAATTTCTACCTTGGCTGTGACCACGACATTTTCTTCGGTGGAACGGGAAGCGTCAATCCGACTAAGACCTTCTAACTTTGCTGAATATTGTAACTTACGCCTTTCGGATTTGAAACCAATCTGAGTTTTGCTTAATACCGCATGTTGAACGAGATCGGCATCGTAAGGCCTATGATATTCTAATCTTTGTACCTCTAACACGATCCCGCACGCTCGGCAAGTAAATCCTTCCTGAGTCTCCACAATGTCGTTAGATCCACATATTTCACAATGGTAGTATGGATCAACTAAAGGAATTCTCTCTAACGATTTTGATTTATCAATATTTTTGGTTGTTGCCATTTTTCTCCAACTTTTTTATAAATTTTTTTGAAAAATATCGATTAAATTTTATTTTAACTAATCTATAAAGATCACCAGTATGCCATTTTAAGATTTGCAATCACATCAAAAAAACGATAAATATTTAAAAATGTAAGAGATAATCAAATGATTAGCTATATATGAAGCGGTATGTTTGAATAAACTATAAGGATTTCATGTATTGATATAATATCATGCAATAGAAAGAAGATAAAAAATGCATTTTTTAGTAAAAATCACAATTTTGCAATTATATTCCAAACTAGAAGAATTTTTGAATCACGAACGGTGAAGTTACACTATAAATTGGGAATATAAAAATAATTGTAATGGAAATTTTGATTTAATATCGTCCTTTATATCACTTATTATGTGATTATATTATTAATTTAAATAGAATCAAAATCCAAATAAATTAAGAACATAAATCATAGATCATTAAAATTGGGTTTTATTTCTTCGACTTTTCTTAAGTCTCCCGTTGATGGTTATTTGTTGAATATCACTTTTATTCTTACGTTAATCTTATCCATAAATTTCTTTATAAACACCTCTTAAAAATAATAATTAATATAGTGGGGAGATCAAAGAAGAGTTAAATTAGCAATTTATTCAGTATTTAGAGCGATATGCCTTGTTATAATCTTTACTCAGAAATTGGGATTTTTTCTACATAAAATTTTTCTTTTATATACATTCCTATAATAACAAAGATATAATCATGATTGAATTATATTTTTGGTTTTTAGTTATGTTGGGATGTTCGATGATAGCTCAAGCGTTATACCGCTATGCCAGAACCCCCGGATACAAAGCAGCATTTAATGTGCTAGCCTTCATCGGAGTATTCGTTCACGAGGTGGCACACTATACGCTGGCAACTATATTCGGTTCGAAACCCGGTAAAGTGCGCGTGAAATACCGAAGCGAAGATAAAACGAGAGTAGCCCCTCATGGATCAGTTGGCAGTCCAGAATTCGAACGAAATTCCCTCTTACAAACCTTTGCGATCAGTTTTGCTCCTATGTTAATATCAACTTTTTTATTTATGTTCTGCTTGGATGTAATATTTCACATAAAGACCGAAATATGGGTAAAAGTGGTCGCATCTGCCTTCAGCGTGTCATTGCTTGTAGGTTTAAAGCCTTCGGGACAAGACATCAAATTAATTGGTAGATCCTTTCAAATGGATCCTCGCTATTCAGTCTACCAAATATTTCTGCTGGTGCTCTCTGGATTTTTCGTGTGGTTGTTTGTAGATTTATATTACTTCGTCCTTCCTTTTGAGGTGTTGTATTACATTGAATATTTTGTAGTTCTTACTGCGTTCTATTTTGGATTAAAAGGTGCGTTCTGGATAGTTAGTAAAATTACTCGAGGGATAGCCAAGAAAATGGGAAAATTGCAGGTTACAAGACCGAAAATTCTCACTCGAAGGAGAAGGTTTAAACACATAAATGACGATCCAACCGAAAGAGAGGTGCAGTGGTAATGAAAAGTTTTTGTTTAATCGCGATAATAGTAGCTATGCTGATGTTCTACCAGAAAGAACCGTTCTACACGGTAGTTATCATCGGTATTGGTGTGGTAATATACCTCGTTTACAAAACGAAAAAAAACGGTAATGGATGGTTCGGTGCTTTTTTTAGCGGAAGTCAATCTCACCAAGATAGCCGATTAGACGATTTAATTGCTCTAGTTATGCTTCAACAGCTCGCATCGACCGACTCCCAGAGCAACAGTGCGACGCAACAGATTTCCGAAGAAGCTCGAAAGCGACGCGAAGCAATTAATAAAACTCAAAAAGAAGTGTTAGACTTATTGAGCAGAGATTAAAACACGATGGAGCCAAGTGATCCTTCTAACATTGCGTCCTTGTTCGATCTTTTAAGGGAGCGAAGAATAATCTCAGTTTCGGGAGAGTCAAGCACCGGTAAAACAACCTTAGCGCTCCAGTTAATCGCGTCTGCTTTGAGTTGCGAGGATGTTACTGATGAGCGTTGCGTCTGGATTCAAGCTAGCGAACAATTTCCTAAAAAGCGACTGGAAACTATTTTTAGAAGTTCTCCAGGTAAGTTCGACGCCCTCGTGAAAAAAATCTTTTTATATCCTGTATCGTCTCCCTTTTTGAGTTATGAAGATCAATCAGCCTTTTTAACAACCCTAGGAATCGTAATATTACCATTTAGCACCAAATATTTGGTAATTGACAATATTTCTCACCACCTACGGTTAGCTGCTTCTTTTTGCTCAAATATCAGGCAAAAAACGGCGCTCTTAGACGAATATTTTAGCTTGCAATTGTTTCCCCTCATTATGCGTTGTTTAAGGGAGGAGATCGTTCTAATTCTGATACATGAGGTTTCTTTCGATCCTGCATTAGGGAAGAATCAACCGTTTTTTAACAAGTTGTATTCGAGGATCAACAGCATAAATGTTAGCTTATCGAAATCGTTTAACTCCAAGACTAAACGGATGAAACTCGTATCGAGAGACAATTCGATCTCGAGTGAGTTGAAATACGAGATACTAGAAAGAGGGATTTCTTTAGTCTAGTATTAGGTCGTGAAAAGCTTCACAGGATGTTTTTAAAGATGCTGGAATTAAAAAGGAGGAAATTGAAAAAAAAATTTTAAGTGTTTTTTATTTCATAAGTGTTAATTGTTTTACACTTTTTTTAATTAATTTTGCGATATCTTTCAATCGAGATTATTGGTTCAAATATAGGGGTTGGTCCTTGCTTACTTCTTACCCAGTTTAATTCTTTTTTAATATCAAGTTTAATCTCATCTTTATATTGAATCTTCTTTAACCTTAAAAATCTCAAGGTCAACTTATAGAATTTTATCGCCTGATCATCTAATTCTAATTTAACTAAAACTTTCGCTAGATTCCAATAATAAAATAAATCATCCCTATATAATCGGATTGCTTCTATAAATTTATTATGTGCTGTCTTGTAATTTTTTATGTAAAAAGCTTTTATCCCTTTGTAGTAATAGTCCAACGATTTTTGCTCAATTATTTTGAAAGAAAAAAAGTTAATTTCAATTTCCTTGATGTTATCAGATAAATCTTTTAATTTATCTGTGATTTTATCCTGATCTTCTTCGAATTGATTTAACTTCGTTATAATGCTTTTAGCAAACAATTCAATTGAAGGAAAAATAATTTTTTGGGTTCCTGGTTTAATTGGTCCTTTTTTCAAAGAATTTAATAAAATATTAGGAAAATTCAAATCAGTTAATAATTCATTTGTCTTAAGAATCAATTTTATTTCGTTCTTGGAAAGAATATCTTTATTTTCTAATGCTTCTAAAAAGAATTTAGCGAATTTTGGCGACTTTATTGAAATATCAGTTAATACTTCAAAAACTTTATCGTTTTTATCGTTTTTTTCTAATTTTAATAATTCTACTGCAAATTTTGCGATTAAATCCTCTTGCTCTTTAATAATAAACGAATCAGTAAAATCAATGTAATTCTTAGCGAGCATCATCTTTCGGATTTTTGTTATAATTTGAAAAATTTTAAGAGAAAAACCTTCATCAAGTTTCTCGCACTTAAATCTAACAGAAGGAATAGATTCATTGTTATAATAGAATACTGTGGAAATATTTCTAAACCCCGCATTGGATAATAGTTCTCTTAATAAGTAAGGAGGAAAACAAATCTTGTGCTGCAATCCTTTATGAGGTATTCCAAAAAACCATCCCAATATCTCTTTTTTCTGTTCTCCGTTTGCTTTTAAATAATGCTGACATGTTTTCTCGAGATCAGGAGTTTCAATGATTAATTTCCCATTAGATTCTAATACTCTAAAAAATTCACTAAGGGCATAAATAGTTTCAAAAAAACTTAAGTGTTCAATTATATGAATCGCTTTAATTTCATTACAAATATTGTCATCAAATTCAAGGTTAAAAGCTGACATCAGTCTATCAGCCACTAAATCTTCATACAAATCAATATTACAATAATCGGGATCGTATTTTTTTCCGCAACCAATATTAAGTTTCATTTTTTTTTATCAAAGTCTTTTATTTTTACAGTAGAATAGAAAGTTCCTGCTGCATAAGTATTTCTAGAGGCTTCTATTGCTCCTATTCCTAATACTATTATTATGATCCCAAAAAAAATAGATATGATTATCAATAGGATTTTGAATAATATTCGATATCTACTATCCTCAAATAAAAAGACTCTATTAATTTCTTTCTTACTTAACCCCAACTCTTTACCGATTTTAAAGAGCTGAATTATAT
>JAGXNP010000158.1 GCA_019894885.1 Promethearchaeota archaeon
GTTGAAAATTAGGTTACATAATGTTAAATTTTTAGGTTCAAAATAAAATGTTTTATTAATAGGTTAGTTGAATCGTACTATTTGAATTTGAGGAGATTTAAAGTTTTTGATAAAAGTATGAGAATTAGCATGCCCTCCTAATAATTATAAACATTGTTTATTCTTTAATAATAAACAATTTATCTTTAGCTTTTAATAAATATAATAATTCTATCAAGGGAGAATCAGACTTGGAAACCAGAACCACAGAACAGAAGAAGGTTATTCTAAATAAACTAATAAATTCAGGGATAAATATTTCTCCTACAATGCTAGAAAATATTCTAACTATGAATAATCCGTTGAAAAACCTAAATCTCATTATTAAGGAAACCAGTTTTATTCCCTCTTTTAAGAGTCACTTAACGGAAACTGTTGTAAAAGACATTTCAGACGAAAAACTTCAAAGAATGCTGAAACGCACCATATCTAAAACCAATTCTCTGCAATTACAAGAAGAAACTGAAAAACCCCCCGAATATTCCAATCTTCCACAAGAAGCAGTTAAGAGCTCTTTAATAGATAAAAATCTTCCATCAGAATCTTCACCCCTTTTTGAAAAATCTAAAACAGAATACGAAAGCCAAGAAACTTTTAATACAGATCTCTTGCCCAAGCAAATTACCAAAATGAAAAGCACAAAAAGAACTCCAAGATTCGAATCCACCAAATCTATTTTTACTTTTAAACCTATTGCTAAAGAATACAAATCTAACTACGAAGTTATTCAAGATCCTTCAAGTAAATTATTTACTAACGGAAATTACGATGATTTTTATGAATTAACGCTTGATAAGTATAATAAGCTTAGGAATCTCATCAGAAAAAGACCAGAAGTAAGTTCAGCTACTAACATCAATAACATATTTAGGATATCTAATAGCATTGAAATATCAACATTAGGTTTAGTAGATGCTATTCATCAAACAAAAAAAGGGAATTTTCTTTTTACTTTGGAGGATTTAACTGGTAAAATTAGCGTATTGATTCAAAATAATTCGGAAAACCTAGATTCCGTCAAAATTATAGAAAGAACTCTTAATGATCAGATGGTATTCGTTAAGGGTTTGTATAATCCTGGTGAACATGGGAGAAAAGGAATAATTTTTGCGTCCTATATCTCAAAAATAGATATTCCGACAGATTTTCAACCTAATTTATCACCAGATCCTCTCTCTATCGCTTTAATTTCTGATATTCATATTGGAAGCAAAGAGTTTGAAGAAGGCTTATTTGCTAGATTTATTAATTTTTTAAACGGAAAAAGTAAAAATAAACTCCTAAGAGAGAAGGCTGGAAGAATAAAATACTTAGTCATTAATGGCGATCTAATTGATGGAGTAGGTATATATCCTAACCAACAAGAAGATCTCGTTATTGCAGATATTTATAAACAATTTAAAAAAGCTTCAGATATTCTTTTGGAAATTCCGGATTATATTAAAATATTTTTTGTATCTGGAAATCACGAACCAGTAAGAAACGCAATACCTCGACCAGCAGTACCAAAGAAATATTGCGAAGATTTAGTTAGCATGGGAATCAAATGTCTGGGAAACCCTTCTTTAATAAAAACTCATAATGTCAACACACTTATATATCATGGGGAGAGTATGCACGATTTTAATAGATTAATTCACGATTTAGACATAAATAAACCGATCGAAACCATGAAGGAATTTCTAATATGTAGGCATCTTGCTCCTACTTTTGGGGAAAAAACGCAAATTGCCCCTGTAAACATTGATCATCTAATAGTAGAAAAGATTCCTGATATCTTTCATACAGGACACATACATATAAACGGGATAGGAAAATACAGGAATGTAACCCTGGTAAATTCGGGATGTTTTCAGGCTCAAACTGACTTTATGAAAAGTTTTGGGATAATACCTACACCAGGTATAGTACCAGTAATTGAATTGGATTCTTTAGATTTTTTATCACTCGATTTTAATAAAATTAATTAAATTCTTCTGCTTTTAATTGTATTAGGTGCTTTAATTGAATTTTGCTATTCCACGTGGCAATACCTCGGAGATGGTTTTACACATTTGGAAAATAATAGAGCTTCCAAGTATACAACAAGATGATTTAATACGCAAAATTTCTTTTGAACTGTTTCTTTTCTCGCCTAAAGATGCAAAGGAATTCATAAATATGGCAATTCATAAAGGTTATCTAATACTAGAAGGCAATGAGCGAATTAAATTATCAGAATCCTTAGCTCTTAAGTTAAACAAATGGCATGAAAAGAGAAAAACGCACATTTCAGAAAAGATAAAAGATGTCAACGATCTCAACGAGTTCACCGATGAATCTAAAAATAATGATATAAATAAGTTCAAAATTTTATTAAAAGCTTTACTTGATAAAGGAACTATAAATAGAGCAGTAGCAGAGACTGATAACGCGTATAAATTTGAATTAATCGATTCTGCTCAAAAAATTATTAAAGCTGAAGTTCAAGGTTCTCAGAAGATTCCGTATAACATTGATATAAGCATAAGTGAAAAAGTGATAAAACATAATTGTCATGATTTTCGGACTAAAAGAGCAGTAAATAAAAAATTCTGTAAACACTTAGCGAAATTATTTCTCCTCTTAAAAATTAAAAACGCGGATTTAGCATCGTACTTTCTTGAGAGTATTACCAAAGATATTAATAATTGGAACTTCCTTGCTTAAATTAGCTTTTTAAACACAATATTCTTTATCTTAACTTTATCGGTTTGGAGTATTATCGGTTTATAATCCAATAATCGATACTCTTTTACTATTTTAATCTGAGACAAAACTCGTTCTATTAGGTTAAATTCGATGTCAAGTTTTACAATTTTCGTTCGACCATAATGACCCATCGATTTAGTTATAGCTGTTATTAATCCTGATAACGTTAATTCATTAATATAGTCACTAATCCTTCTGTGCGTCAATTGTTTCACATTTGGAATGAATTGTGCTAATTCTGAATGAACTTCGTAAATATCGCCTGAAGTAATGATGTGTTCTTTAGTGTATTTTGACAATAAAAAGATGGCTGTTAATGTTAGTTTTGCTTGAAGAGGCATCGAGAAGATATATTCAACAATGTGATCTTTATCTATATCTTTTTGAGCTTTTTCTACATGATTTTCCATTATTTTTTTAGTTTGGTTTCGTTCAGCGATTTCTCCAGCTTTTCTTAATAATTGAAGAGCTTTTCTCGCATCACCATGTTCTTTTGCTGCTAGACCTGCACATAGTTTTATAACTCCATCGTCAATAACGCCTTCCTGAAAAGCTACTTCTGATCTTAGTTTAAGAATGTCGTAGAGTTGGTTAGCGTCATATGGTTTAAAGACAATTGGTTCTTCTTCCTCTAGATTAGATGTGACTCTCGCATCGAGGAATTCCATGAATTTTAGTTTGTTAGATATCCCGATAACACTCGTTCTACAGTGATCTAAGTTCTCATTTAACCTCGTTAAGTTATACAAGATTTCATTTCCTCCTTTTTTTTCAATTAGAATATCTATTTCATCTAATACAAGAAAACAGATGCTATCATTGATATGTTGGTCCAATAAACCTAGCAATTTCTTGAGAATTACGTCTTTAGGTAAACCCGTTGATGGGATTATTTCTTTTCCAACTATCGTATTGTAGATATGAGCTAAGATTCTATAAGGTGTAGATACTACTGTGCAATTAATATATACCCACCAGGGAGGTTTGGTGCAATGTTCCGCAAGTTTTTGTGAAATGTACCTTACAGTAGCCGTTTTACCCGTACCAGTCATCCCATAACACACGAAATTAGGAGGAACATCACCTTTTAACGCACATGCAGTTATACCCGCTATCTTCTCGATCTCCGAATTCCTGTGAGGCAATTCATCAGGGATAAACGATGGTTCGAGAGCTTCTCGTTTTTTAAAAAGTTTCGGTCCTTTTAAGTAGTTACGATAAAATTTATCGATATTAAATGAATACATTCCTTTTTCATTATGGTTAGTCAACACCCATTTTCACCATGCAAATATTTTCCACTCGAAATAATGCCAATATTTAATATTTCGATTACGCGCTATTTAAATTTATTTATTAATCGAAAAAGTAAGAATAATATGTTAAAGCTTTAATAAGCTTGTTTCATATCCCTTGGCAGCAATTAAATCGATAGTTTATAATAATATTGTCGGAGCTTTAAAAGATAATTATTTAGGAAGCAATATTATTAAGGGTTTAGTATAATTTGTTATATTTGCCAAAATTTAATTTTAATTAAAAATTATTAAACCCATTCATTTAAATTACTGGAAAATTTATGTCTAGAAATAATAAGGGAGATATCGACAGAAGAAACGTAAGACTCGCTATAATATTGACTTTAACGTTTATCAGTTTGCTTTTTTTTAACTTTCTGATTATCTCTATGATCTTTACATGGGCTGATTGGTTAGCAACTTTAATTTTTAGTGTACTTTTTATTGTCCCAGCATATTTATCGAACGCAGGAATGGTTATTGTTGGAGGTGGAAAACCATTAGATAAAGGTAAACTTTGGAGTGATGGCCGTAGAATTTTAGGAGATCATAAAACAGTATCTGGACTTGTCAAGGGACCTTTATACATAGGGATACCCTTAAGTAGTGCATTATTCTTTCTGTTTTTTATTTTATGGCCCATTATACAACAGATTCCAAACGAAGGTGCTTCTCTTGGAGTTTACAATTTATATTCTGAATTGTTGTATTATCAGTATTATTTTGTTGGAGGGTCATTTCCAATAGGAATAGTTATTATACTTTTAAGGATTGTCTTTTGTTCCTATGGTGCAGCCTTTGGAGATCTAGCTGGATCTTTTCTGAAAAGAAGGGTTGATATTAAAAGTGGAGCGCCTTTTTGGATCGTAGACCAATTAGATTTTGCGGTAGGAGCTCTGATTTTTGCTTTAATTCCAGCTATTTTTTTTCCAGAATTGTACTTGATCCCAGATCTTAACATCGTTATATTTCTTCTCATCTTAACCCCCTCTGTAAGCCTTATATCTAATACAATAGCGTATCTAATTAAATTAAAAGATGTGCCTTGGTAATAAAAATACTTATATTTTAACTACATCACACTTAATTCTAACTTGAAATCCATTGCTATTAATAAAAATAACATACCGTTTGAAAATCTCGTTAACTGCTTTTATGTAATTACCGTTACACCCTACAGCAATTCCTCGTTCCTCGTACGAAAGAAAACCTACTATTACTTCAGTTTTTCCAGTATAAACATTTCTTTCGATTCTAACTGTATGAATATAAGGATCTGGAAAGAAACCATAAACTAAGTTAACTAGTACGTCTTCTTCCCGTACAATCACTATTTTCCTATGCTGAAATTTCTTTCTAAGATAGGGTAATTTTGAATTTGCATTAAAATAATTTTCATTTTTTAGGAAAAAAAATACAAATTCGTTTACTCTAACCACATTTTGAGGAAAAACCTTAGTAATATCATGAAAAAAGTGAAAAAGTAAAAGTTCTTCATTTGAAAACTTCTTTTTTATTGTTAATCTTTGATAAAAAAGTACCGTATCATTAAGTGTAGAATGAATTGTACTCAACATATAATTAAGATTTTAGATGTATAGTTTTAAACTCCCCGATGCAAAATCAATCAAACGAAAAAACTTATTTTTTATTAACAATTATTTAAAGTAGATTTTTAACTGGTATGAGAAAAAATAATGAAAGAAGCGGGATTTGAGTTCAGAGATCATACGGCCGATGTTCAAGTTAGATGTTGGGGGCCTAATTTGCAAGCGGCCTTTTCGCAAGCTGCGTATGGTCTAATGACAACGATAACACCAGACCTTAAGAAAGTTACTCCTAATCTTGAAAAGAAAATAGTAGTTAAAGCTGAAGATAAAGCATCACTATTATTTGATTTTCTCTCTGAATTCCTTTACATCTTTGATGTGGATGAGTTAGTTTTTAGTCAGATTCACGTGAATAAAATTGAAAAAACAAATGGTATTTACATCTTGGAAGCGAAACTTAAGGGCGAGAAGTTTAATAAAAAGAAGCATGATATTGGGATCGAAGTTAAAGCTATTACTTATTCTTTTCTAAATATCGATGAAAAGAAAAGTGGTTCGATAATAGACATTGTATTTGACATTTAATGAAATATTCAATTATATTTTATTAAAACCGCTTGATGCGTCTGCTATTATATTATAAGATTTTAAAATTTTAGAATTTTTAGAAAGTAATAGATAAAAAGCTCCAAACAAAAGGCTATAAATCTCATTCTAGAATTAGTTGAGTTTATAATTAATCAATAAAAAATATATGAACCATTGTTTAGAATAGAAGAATCTCACGGTTAACCAGTATTATTGATTTGTTATTAAAAAAATGGAGATTTTAAGATGCCAGGTTGTGGAAAATTAACACCAAATGCATAAAACTGCAGATTGTAGTTGTATATTCATTTTTCTTTTTTTGGAAAATTCAAATTAAATAAGAAGAAGTAAATATTTATCCTTTTACAACGCCAATTGGAATTAACCTAACAATTTTTTCCACAATACCGAGATCATGGCTCACTTGGACAACTTGATCTATATCTTTATATGCTCCAGGAGCTTCTTCCGCAATCACTTTAGGAGACGCGGCTCTTATGGTAATTCCTTTATTATGTAGATCTTCCTTTACTTTATTACCCCAAAATAGTTTTGTTGCCTTAGATCTTGACATCACACGCCCAGATCCATGAGCTGTAGAACCAAAAGAGAGATCCATTGCTTTTGGTCTCCCCACACATAAATACGAAGCAGATCCCATAGTTCCAGGAATTAAAGCTGGTTGACCTATACTTTTATAATCACTGGGTATATCTGGATGCTCTGGTGGGAAAGCTCTAGTTGCGCCTTTTCTGTGAACATTTAATTTCATTTTTTTTCCTTCAACTTCATGTTCTTCAATCTTTAAGATATTGTGACAAACACCATAAATCAATTTGAAATCCAGATCGTCTAAACTCCTTTTAAAATGCTCTTGAAAAGATTCTCTTAGCCAATGCGTTATTAACTGGCGATTAGCAAACCCAAAATTTGCAGCACACGCCATATTTTTCAAGTATTGCATTGCCTCCGGAGTATTGGCTGGTACGCAAGCTAATTCGCGATCTGGTACTTTTATATTGTATTTTCTCATTGCTTGTTCGATATTTCTAAGTGAATCCGTGCACACTTGATGACCAAGAGCCCGAGAACCAGTATGAACCATGATAGCTATTTGATCTTTATCAATGATTCCCAATTTCTTTGCCACTGACTTGTTATAAATAGCGTCAACCTTTTGTATTTCAAGAAAATGGTTACCACTCCCTAAAGAACCGAGCTGTTTTATTGCTCTTTGCTTTGCTTTTTGAGATACTAATTTTGAATCAGCGTTTTTCAAAAAACCGTTTTCTTCGCAATGTTCTAAATCTTCTTTTATAGCATAATCATTATCTAATGCCCAATTTAAGCCGTTGTCTAATACCTTATCTAATTCCGAGGGATTGATAC
>JAGXNP010000159.1 GCA_019894885.1 Promethearchaeota archaeon
TCATAGAATCGCAGCCTACGATAATATAACCCATATTTTTTTCCTTAAATTCTTCGATGGCCTTTTTTGCTGGAGCATCAGAGATTACAATCGTAGGAATATTTCCTGCTAATTCTCTTGCTGCTTTCGGTCCTTTTAATGCCGCATTTGGGCTGGACATTAAGATTAACTTCGGTTCAAATTCCAACAATTTTTTCATAGATTCTACGCATTCCTCTGGGGGGTTCATCTTTGCTCCCGAAGTAACTTCTCGCACTTTAATTCGAGTAGCTTCAGCTCTTTCATCCAATAAAAAAGCAAGTAATAACGAGGAACCAATCGTTCCGTTCTTTAGAATACCAATCTTTAAAAAATTTTCTTCACTCATTTTTAACAACTTTAAATTTACTGAAACTCAAATAGATTCTACAATGAATTTCTTAAATTGATAATTAATTAAAATATTTAGTTTTTTTCTTAAAAATTTTATATATTATTGCGTTCTATTAACATTTATAATAAATATTAGGATTTAAATTACAAAATAGTAATATTGATAAAAAATGGATATAAATGGAGTAGAAATTGAAGATACTTTTTGTGAAGCCTTTGGAGCTGTTTTTACGAGAATTTTAGTAACTGCTACAAATGAAAAATGGGTCAAAATTGCTAGTCAAATCGCAACTGGTTATGGTACTTCGACAATCCACTGTGATGCAGAGGCTGGAGTTGATGTATATGTCCCGGCAGACAAAACTCCCGATAATCGTTCTGGAGTTGCCTTGATGTTTTTTAAAACTAAAAAAGATAAGATGGATCAAGTTTTGCTAAACAGAATAGGGCAATGTATATTAACTTGCCCAACCACAGCTTGTTTTGACGCTTTAAATACCTCTCTCGTCCCAGAAAAAGATTTTGAAATCAAGACGGGGTATAAATTAAAATTTTTTGGAGATAAATTTGAGGAAAAAATTGAAGGATCTTATCCATTCGAAGCGTGGAAAATACCTGTTATGGATGGGGAATTTAAAGTACAGAGTGTTTTCAAAGTCGGAAAAGGAATCGCTGGAGGTAATTTCTTAATATATGGTGAAACACAGAAAGCCACTTTAGAAGCTTCTGAGAAATCTATTGAAGCTATTAAAGATTTAGAAAATGTTATAACTCCTTTTCCAGGTGGAATAGCACGTTCAGGTTCTAAAGTCGGCTCTCAATACAGTTTCTTAAACGCATCAACAAATGATCCCCTATGTCCGACTCTCCGACAGAAAATTGACAACTCCCTATTAGGGGAAAAAGATAATTGTGTATACGAAATAATACTTGATGGTGCATCCGAGGAAATCATCAAAGAGGCAATGAAATTAGGTATTCACGCTGCCGTTCAAGTTCCAGGAATTAATAAAATTAGTGCAGGTAATTATGGAGGGAAACTAGGAAAGTTTCAATATCGACTTCACGATGTTTTAGCTTAAACATTAATTAAGAAAGAGATTTAAAGATTAATATAATAATATTTTCCCTATTTTAATTTTCTTTTTATTTTTCGTTGTGGTTCTTTAGACGGAGGTTCGACTTCTTGTACTTCAGCTTTCTCAATTTCTTTATCTACATCATTTTTTCTTGAAGAAATTGTCTTCACTTTTTTTGCAGGTTTTTGTGGAGCTGATTTTTTAGAGGGTGCTTTTTTCAAATCTACAGATCTAGTCTTAAATTTCTTGTATAGTATACCCACTCCTGCTAACACGCCAAATATAATCCCTATGGAAAAACTAATCCAAGGCAGAATAGGTGTTAATAAATCAGGTAATACATTGATTTCTTGGGGTGCTAAACCAAAATCTGAATTAAGGTTTGTCGTAGCACCATCAATATCAGTTACGGAGATGTAAACGTACCAAATACCCGTTATTAATTCCTCAGTACGAATTGTTATCCTCATACCTGGCGCATATGCTCTTGTGATATTATACCAATTGGCTTCAGCGTCTAAAAGTGCTACTGTAACATAAGCAATTGTGTTTTCAACATCGGTAACATCAAAACTAAAAATTAAAGCTTTACCATAATTTACAGTTATACTTTGGTTCATGCTCATTCCGTTTACGGAATAGCTTAAAATATTGGGAGGATTATTTTCGATGGTTATGGATGTAATATAGGAGTCTTTTCCGTAATACTGGTCTTCAAGTTCGATATGTATTTGATATATGCCTACTGGTTTGTTAGTAGCTACCGAAAAAGTAGTTGAGAAAGTCCAGTTATTATGGTTTGTTAATTCAATTGGAGCTAACATTTCCCCAGTAGATGTTTGGATTACTATGGAAACGGTTAGATTTTCGGGAAGTGTATTTAGATCTTGATCTGTTGCATTTAATGTTACTCTGCAATCTTCTGCTCTTTTTAAGGGATCTTTAGAAAATTTAACTGACGGCACTGAAATTTCAGGTAAAGTATTCAAAACTCTAAAAGGTAGATACGCCGCTTCTATAGTTCCATTTGTAACATCCGTCATGTTAAGTTTAATATAATAGGTTTTATTTGAGAATTCAAATCGATCATCAATTAGAATAGAGGTTTGGAAAAGGTTATTACCAATGTCAAATAGATTGTTTTGTAGAGTCTCGTTATCATTGTCAACTATCGACACATTCCAATTAAAAACATATGGTTGAGGGTAATTACATACTACAAATTCAGCATAGAGCGTATCACCCTTATTATATTCTGTATTGTTAAGGGATATGAAATAGTTAGTCGTAATTGTAAAGTTAGTTATTGGAATTGAGGAACTAAGAAGAAAATTTGATACATTGTATATCAGAAAGCTTACATTTTGAAACCCTAATGGAGCGGCATACTCTGGTTTAAAAGTATAAGTAAAATTTTCTGTATCAACAACATTTATCATATTAAAATCATCTACAACTCCGTTTGAATAATGAATTTGCATGACAGTATAATTAGGGTTCGCAAAATTTGAAGCGTTTATGTTAAATTTAACAGATTCGAATAATCTATAAATTATTGACGCGTTTTGTGACACAGACGAGTAATTTAAAGGGGGGTTCCCGTTTGCAGCGGTTTTCACTTCAGGATCGTTCTTAAAATCTACTAAGATTTTATCGTTCTCGTTCTCTAATGTTGTTATGTTGCTTACATTAATTGAAATAGCCCAGATACTCAGAATTATTGACAATAGAGTAAGAGCAAATATTACATTTTTAATAAATCGCTTTCGTATAATCATCATTAATCATCTTCTTAACATTTTTTTCTTTATCTCTTTGTTTTTATATATTAGAATAATGCATATAGGAATTAAAACCGGAAGAACATAAAATATTACTAAATTAAATGACGAAAGTTCAATTTGTACTTCAAAGTAGTATTCTACAAGAGACTTATCCAAACTATCTTTTATTTCAAAAGTATAAGATTTTTTTCCAAAGTCATAAGGATTTATGCTAGGAATTACTTCAACTACGATTCTATTGATACCTGTCCCTAAACCTTTGAGATTAGTCTCAACTGAAACTCCGTTTACATAGAGTATAAACGGTTCAGAAACATCGTGGTTATTCTTTATAATTAAAATAAACTGAGCTACACTACCTTGCAATACTGTTTCTGGAAAGGAAACGCTTATAATTTCAAATCTCTCTATTATCTCAACGTTAAATTGTTTCCTATAAAAGATTGTATCTCCCTTTGAAATTTTCATAGTGACATTCACGACATGAGTTTCTGTATCTGTATAGTCTATATCGTAATAGACTGTTTTAATTTCCTTTTCGTTTAAATGTGATTCTTCCCTGAGAATTAAAATATCATCTTCGTAGAAACTAACATTCAATGTTTGGGTACTATTTGGAAGAAAATTAATCAAAGTTAGCGAAACAGAAGCGCTCATTCCATTAACTATAGCGCTTTGATATATAAAATTAGAATAATCGAATGAATTTCCTATATCTATTAGTTTTGATATTTCTAAGTAGGTGATATTACCCTCTGTAAATATAAAACTAATATTATGAGGTCCTATAGCTGCGTCGAGCGAAGCTGTAAGGTTAAAAGTAACGTTAGTTAAAACAAGAGTATTAAATGTAATATCTTGAGTATCGTTAATTATGTCAATTCCCTCCATGGAAACTGTTAAATTAACATTTTGATTGCGAGTGTTATTGATTGGGATTGTAATATTAATAATAGGTCCCTGATAAAGTATGGTCGGCAAACCTAAAATTGGCGAGTCTACTAAGCCGGAGATTACATTAAACTGTTTTAATAAATGAGAAGTTCTAAAATTTGTTGAGTTAACAAATATTTGAAGGTAATAACCCTGTCCTATTTCAAACGCATCAGTTATATTGTATAAAAAGGTCGTGGATGAGTTAGTAACTTGCTGTGATATTGTATTTAAAATTTCATTTTCGGGGTTTTTAAATATATAACTAATAGAAGCATTATCAATTTGATATTCAATCGTAAATGGTTCATAAATTTTCGTAGTTATATTATAAAACTGATCAGTTTTTGTGTATGAGTAAATACTTGTAATGTTTAAAACATCTTGATTAAATATAAAATCAGGAATTTCACTCGTTACATTATACTCAGATGTTAATTGAGTATTACTATATATTTCGAAAGCATTTAAATAAGCTTCGCATAATTTAAGATTAGCGTGGAAATTTTTATCATTATTCACGGGGTCAATTGATTCTCTATAGGAATTAACAAAAGGATCATAAAAGGAACTTTCAAAAGTATTATATAATTGCCACGCTCTATCGTAGTAAGTTAGATTTCCAGTATATTCAAAAAGTTTTAAACAAGCTGACATCATTATAGAATTTGCTTCTAGGTTAATAGATTCATTCGCTCCAGAAAGCCCCCAGAAGGAATCGCGGCTTTTTTCATATGCATTGAATCCGGAATCCCATAATGCATCCATGATGTTAAATAGAATTGTAGCATTTTTGAAGTAATTAGAGTCGTTTTGCATTCCCGATTCTTTCCAATATTCTAACAATGTTATAATTCCTAAAGCATTAGTTTGTAAATATTTATGAGTGCTGAATGTATCTGGTTCCCAATCATTTTTTCCATAGTACTCAAAACCACCGTCAGTATTATCCCATAACTTCTCTACAAGTTTATTCATGGTAATATTTGCTAGTTCAAATGCCCTATTCTTTATGTCAACATTTAAACCAAGTTGCTCGTAAATCCGATGAATTTCTAAGAGAGCCAAAACTGCGTACAAATTGCTTTCTGCGTATTTGTCTGTTGTTGAATTAGTATTGTAGAAACCTTCGTAAACATCGTCCCAGAATTGGGAAGAGTTAATTAAGATGAAAATTTCCTCGATTGAATCCTTTGGGTAAATACTATCAATGTTTATGCTATTGATTTGGTTTCCGATATTTTCTATTAGCAAAAAAATTGGCATAAGATTATCAATCAAATATCGATCACTGTCAAATATATCACTTGTTGTGTTATCAGCAGCTCTAACAAACCCAAAAATATCTTGATTAATACTATCCTGATACCATAACGGTGACTCTCGTAATTTTAAATAAGTATCAAAGGTTTCAAAGGCATCCGTATCGTCTTTTAATAAGGTCTTATATAAGAGCAAATTATCGACTGAATATACTTTGTCAAAACTTACGACTCCGAGATTATCTCCAAATCGATAATAAGTATCTTTGTCCATATCCAGGTCAGACTTGTAATTTGTTCTAAAAAAATTCCAAATTTTACTAAAATTAACCGTATACGGATCCACAAAAATTTCTGGACCTGCTGCATTATTTAGATTAGTTTCTTCTAAATTATCGAAACCGTGAGATAAATCATCTCTACTATCGCTAGAATTTTGTGTTAGATTATATTCCAAATAAAAAGTATTAATTGTAAAGACAAAAATGAAAAAAAGACATAAAATTAATTTCATAATATTACTTCCCTTTTTTCCTTTCAACTTAGCGGGAAAAATGTTAATAGAAATCATGATAGATCTAAATATGCTTAAAATTATTTTTTTGATTATAATATATCTTTTAGAAAAATGTTCTTCTCTTTAAAATTTTTTTCTGAAAAACTCGGTCGATTAATGATATTTTAACTTTATTTTTTGTTAATTTTTATCAATGTAGTTTAATATCTCTGAAATTAGCACTCTCTTTTGTTCCATAGTGTTCCTGTGTCTAATGGTTACTGTGTTATCATCTAATGACTCGTAATCTATTGTTATGCAATATGGTGTTCCTAACTCGTCTTGTCTCCTATATCTCTTTCCAATTGATCCCGCAGAGTCAAAAAAAGAAGATATTCTATTATCCAATAGAAGACGATGTACTTTTTTCGCAAGATTGAAGATATTTTCCTTATTTTTCACAAGTGGAAACACAGCAACAAGATTTGGAGCAATATCTGATTCAATTTTAAGAACTATCCTCTCGTCCTCTACACTGAAAGTAGATTCAAGGAGAGTATAAATAATTCTATCAGGTCCAAAAGCAATTTCAAGAATTTGAGGAATTTCTTTTAAATTTTGATCTGTACCCATTGGTATATTGAAGTTTTGTTTAGAGAATTGTCCATGTCTTTTTAAATCATAGTCAGTTCTATCATGTATTCCACATATTTCAACCCACCCAAATTGCTTAGTGTCAATCTCTAAATCCCAAGCATCATCTGCATAGTGAGCCATTTCTTGTGGAGAATGTTGTCTTAATCTAATTACTTCGTCCGGAAATCCCAATTTTGATGTTAGATGGTAACCTAAAAATAAGCAATATGCAAAAGCGGGTTTTTTAAGCATATTAGTTTTTATTGCCTGTTTTAAGGAAATCCGATTGGGAACTAATACCTTTTTTTCTTGAGTTTGCCAATCCAGCAAGGGAAGTTCTTCTTGACAAATTTCATTATATTCTTCGAAATTATATTCCTGCTCCTTTCCTATGAACAATTGAATTTCAAATTGATCAAACGCTCTCATACGAAGTACCAATTGTCTTGGGGATATTTCATTTCTAAAGGCTTTCCCATATTGAAACACTTTAATAGGGTACTGTTTCCGTGCGTCCTGGTTTAAACGATTAAACAATAAATAGGTTGTAGTTGCCGTTTCTGGGCGCAGATATGCGGTAGTTCCATTACCAACTGAAGTCTTAAGCATTAAATTATATTCTTCAATTTTTCCTAATTGAGTGTCGCATTTTGGACATTTCATTTTGTGACTGGAGGCAATCTCCTCCATCTCCTCAAAAGTCAATCCGTCTATAGTTGTATTGGGAAGTTGTTCACGAAGGAATTTATCAGCTCTGAGCATAGTTTCACACTCCTGGCAACGAAAAACGGGATCAATAAATCGCTCCAAATGTCCCGAAGCTTCCCACACAATTTCGGGTAATATTTGTGGACATTCAACTTCACTAAAACCAAAAGCTCTGAGTTCCAATCTGAACTTTGAAAGAATGTTATTTTTCAAGGCTTTACCAGCAGGTCCGTAGGAATAAAATCCGGCTAAACCGCCATATATTTCTGGAGAGGGTCCCCAAATAAAACCACGGCGCAGCAATAACGAATTAAAAG
>JAGXNP010000015.1 GCA_019894885.1 Promethearchaeota archaeon
GAAGAGTACGAAATGGACGCTTTAGAAGCAACACCTAAAGCAATGATGAAAATGGCAAAAAAGGGACGTATGGGAATGCCTCCACCTGCACCAGGAGCACCAGCGGGATATGGTGGCATGAGGGGGGTAATGTCTGATGATGCTCTGTTAGACAAGGTAAAATCCCAAACGCAAGTACAAACTAAAGATTTAGGAGAACTCTTTGAATACAATATATCTAACCCAGTAACCATTAAAAGGAAACAATCTGCGTTAGTCCCAATTTTAACAGAGGTGATTAAAGCGAGGCGAGTGTTGTTGTACAACAAAAACGAATACGATAAAAATCCAAATGCATGCCTTGAGATCACAAATAATACGAATCTAACACTTGAAAGAGGACCTGTGACAATAATTTACGACGATAATTTAGCAGGTGAAGCAATAATTCCTTTTCTTAACAAAGAAGACACGCGCTTATTAAACTATGCTGTAGAGCAAGCAGTTTTAATTACGCACGAAGTTAAAACCGAAAGTTTAAGCGTACATAAAATTACTATAGGAAGCGGGTATTCTTACGAATATTACTACACGAACATGATGACTACATACAAAATAAAAAATAAAACTAGTGAAGTAAAGGAGCTCTATCTAGATCACCTTAAAACTTATGGTTATAAATTTATTGAAAAACCTGTTGATCCCGAAGAAACACCTAATTATTGGCGTTTTAAAATCACACTGAAGCCCAAAGATGCTATAATTTTTAATTTAAAAGAACAAAGAGAGGATTACTCAAGCAATTACCTAAGAAATTGGTCTAGAGATGACATATTAAAGAGAGTTGGATTTTATGTTAAGCAGAAATTTATCAATGAAAAGTTGGAAAATGAATTAAAAGAAATTGCAGAATTAATCCAAGATTCAAACCAAAAGAAAAAGGATCGATCTAAATTGGTTGAAGAAAGAGACCAAATGTCTGATGAACAATCAAGACTTAGAGAAAATATAGCTGTATTAGGAGAGGATACCCAATCTATCACTCTGAAGGAGCGTTATGTCAAGAAACTAAACGATCAAGAGAGTAGGTTTGAGAAAATATCCGTAGAAACAAAAAATTTAACTCAAGAGATTGATGCACTAGACAAAAATATCGAAATAAAAATGAATAAATTAAAAACTTAATAAAAAATTTTATAACTTCATTTTTTCTTTTTTATTACAGAAATCATTTGTTTGCTAACTCTATAATAAAATAAATATTCTACCAAACATAAGATCTAATGTTATTAATACAATAGGTGTAAAATATGAGTATGGATGATCTTCAAGAACAAGTTGAAAAATTAAAGGACGAAATGGATGTGCTTGAGGAAGCTTGCGATACTCTTCCACAATGTTCAGAAGACGATGGGTGCGAAACCTGCGAGACTTTCAAAAAAATTGATGCCCTTAACGACAAAATTGAAGAACTAGAAAATAAAATTGAAGCCTTAATGGGCGCCGATGAAGAGGACGATTAATTCTTACATGCATTAATTGTTATCTATTTATTTCTTTTATTTTTTTTTTAATTTATTTTTTTTTAATAACTTTTACAGATTTAGGAAGATTCTCTTTTTAGTTCCGCTATAGATAAAGCAATTCCCTCATTTAATGTTACTTTTGGCAGAAATCCAAGTATTTTTATTGCTTTACTAGGGTTTGCGTAAAATTTGTTAACGTCGTAAGATCTTGGCTTAGTGTGTTCAACTGTGCTTTTACTTCGAGTTTTTTTAATAATAGTGTCGGCTAATTGTTTTAATGATATTGGGATTCCTGTAGATAAGTTGAAATCGTCAAAAAGATGATTATTCCTCTCTATTTCCTGAATACAGCACCAGATTCCTTGAATAGTGTCATCAATATAAGTAAAATCAAAAATTTCCTCTCCTGTCCCATTAATGATCAAATCTTCTTCATTAAAAGCCTGTAAAATAAACTTTGGTATGACTCTATCTAAATGATCGTTTTTTCCGGTATAAACGTTGGAAAATCTTAATACCCTTACTTTTAATCCATAATTTTCTGAATATACTTTACATAATTCCTCTCCTGATAGTTTAGAGACTCCATAGATGTTAATCGCTTTACGAATTGACGATTCATTAACAGGTAAGATTGCAGACTCACCATATACCTCTCGAGAGGATCCAAATATCACCCAAGGATTATTATTATCTGTGCGTAACAGTCTTGCAGACTCGAGCACATTAATTATTCCTCCAATATTAGTATTAACGCATTCTAAAGGATTTTCATGTGCGATTTTCACTCTACTCACTGCTGCTAAATGAATAATGCCATCTATACCCAAAACTTTGGATTGTAAAGCAGAAAAATCTCGAACATCATCCAATGGATTATCTTTGATATCAAAAGGTACAACTTCAATACCCTTTTCTTCAAGTAATCGCTTTAGAGCAGATCCAATAAAACCTGAGCTTCCAGTTAGTAAAATTTTCATTAATTGTTAAATAAGGTCGATATTAAATAAGATTTATTACTTTTTATGTATTTATTAAGTCCTCACTGAACTAGATAAAAACCCTGTACTTTTTCTTTTTTAAAGAGGTAAGATGACAAATTCTCATTATTTAAGTTCTAAGACTCAAACTTAGCTTATATCTGAACACTTCTGAATTATATAGAATAACATTTGAAAAAAAGGTTAAAAAAGAAAATTGTATTCTCCTTTTTATATCTAAATTAAATACTAATGAAAATCTAAAAAAAGGTCACAAAAATAAAATGCCAGGTAAAAAATTTGAAATACAAGCAGTAAATGACGAAATCCTCGAGAAGTTTAGCTTAAAAAATCGATATTCCTTCCTAAATAATAACTTAATGGCTATCCTATCGACAGAGGAATTTAATTTTCTAAAAGAAGTCCAAAGATTTTGCATGCGCTTCGAAAAAAAGAACGACATTACGCACGGCCCTGATGAGGATATCTACGACTGGGTTCCCGCTTTTGGAGAAAAAGGTTATATTACCCGTCAACATACGTTCGATGTTTGCGATGTACAATACGAGAATTGGGGCCTAGCAATGGATTTGATGAGGAATATCGCGCTCGATTTCTTCGATCCGCAATTTGCTATGGGAGGAGGTGCCACAGTATTAGCAATTAATCCCGTATACGAACATCACGATAATGTTCCCGTGAGAATCGAAGCTCTTAAGGATTTAGTTACTGGAAAATCTCCAGGAGCTATCCTTATTACAGAGCCAGAAAGAGGCTCCGATGCAGTACATCAGCTAACTACTTGTACTGAACAAGATGATGGCTCTTTCCTACTTAACGGAGTAAAGATATACAACACCAACGCTCCTAAATCTAAATGGCTCGTTTCATATGCGACCGCAGAACAAAACAACGGCAACACCATGGCTCAATTCTTAATTGATTCCAGTTGGGAAGGTTTTAAAGTCGATCGGGTCAATATACCATGGGTTCCGAAGTTATATTTAGGTAAAGAGACATTTACAAACTTAAGAGTTCCCAAAGAATACGTTTTAGGTGGCGTAGGAAAAGGAAGAGAACATTTATTTGAAGGATTAGTGCCAGAAAGAATCTCTATTGCAATAATGGGCGTTAGTGAGGCTTGGGGTGCTCTTACTTATGCTGTAATCTACGCAAACAATAGAAAGCAATTCAACCAGGAAATCCTTAAATTTCAAGGAGTAGGATTTTTACTCGCTGATTTGTGGGCAAGAACCACTAATTTATCTATTGGTCTTTTGAAATTTTGCGAATCGTATGACGAAAAATATGAAAAATTTGGAGGCGAAATTCCAAAGAATATTTCTCAAGCAATGGTTGCTTCTGCCAGTATGTTTAAATATCAAGCAGCAAAACTATCTAAAAAAGTGTGTTATGAGTGTGCGAACAATATGGGCGGTGCTGGTTTGTGTGATAACACACTAATGCACGATTATCTTAATATTTCGAGAATCCAAGAAATTGTTGGTGGTAGTCGGCAGATTCAACAATACATAATGAGTTTAAGCCTGAGAACTCTTTACAAAATGTCTATATCATAAATTTAACTCTTTAAGGTGAGAGATTAAGCTCTCTTTATCCCTTTTTTTTTCTTATTAACTCGAAATAAAACCTTCCTATCTTATTCTACCTTACGAATCATTGTAGGCTCAGAATTAGAAGCAGTTTTACCTTGAATCAACTAATTCAATAAAAAAAAAAAAAAAGAAGAGATAATTACAAATTTTAAAATTTTAAATACCACTCATTTTATATAGTTGTCGCATAGCCATCGATAAGACATAAGTTTGAATTTGTCTTGATCCTCCTATTATTTCTGCGATCCTTGATATGTTCAAAAGATCCTGCATCAAAGTATTATCACAAACTCCAGCTCCACCCATTAAATTTGCTGATTCATAACAAATCTCTGCAGAGAGTTTAGCAGCGTGGTACTTAAACTGACTCGCTGAAGCAACCATTGCTTGAGAAATATTCTTTGGAAGCGTTCCCCCAAACTTTTCCACTTTACTATCGTAACTCTTACTGAACATTAATATACCTAATGTAACATTCATCAATCTAGCCCATAGGTCAGTCAAAAGAAAGCCTACACCTTGAAATTTAAGGATTTCCTGGTTGAATTGTCTTCTATTATTAGCGTATATCGACGCATGAGTGATAGCGTTCCAACACTGGGAAATGCAATCAATTGCAATACCTATTCTTTCAGGGACAAGTCCCTCGAAAAGATGCTCACGTCCCTTACCGACGCCGCCCAAAACGTACTCCTTAGGAACTCGTAAATTAGTAAAAGTCTCTTTCCCTAACCATACTTTTGGTACATATGGAATATATACTCGCTCACACTTCCAACCATTCCACGATGTATCTATTAGGAATTGTGCCATCGTGTTTCCGTTGTTCTGCTCTGCTGTTGCATAGGCAACTACATATCCTGCTTTAGGGGCGTTGGTATTATATATTTTCTCTCCATTTAAAAGAAAACTACCGTCGTCTTGTTCGTCACATGTGGTTAGCATGTGCACAGCATCGGAACCACGTTCTGGTTCCGTGATTAAAATGGCTCCTGGCGTTTCTCCCGTAACAAACTTTTTTAGTATTTCTAACCTAATAGGGATATTCTCGTGATGTTCGTGAATAGGGTTAACTGCTAAAACTGTAGCACCTTGTGCCATATTAAATTGCGGATCGAAAAAATTGAGAGCAAGTGATCGCATGAATTCTATTGTGACTCCGTATTCAGCATAGTTAAGATCAATCATTTCAAAAGGATGAGCTCTAGTTAAGAATCCTTCTGCCCCAAATTTAGGAATCCACTCGTAAACATCTTCTTCAGGGCCGTGCGTAATGTCGTTCTTTTTTTCGAAGCGCATGCAAAATTTTTGAGCCTTCTTTAAGAAGTTAAATTCTGGGGGTTCCAATACGGTCATTAAATTCGTATTTAAAAATTGGTATCTATTCTTTAAACTTAACTTCGATAAAATTTCGTCATTTATAGCTTGTGTTATATATCTTTTTTTCTTATTTTCTTCCATTTTTCCAACTCTTTGTTTTTTTATCTATTTGAAAATTACTAGAGAAATAGTCTTACTAGGGAAAATATGAATTTTCATTTTAATTTTTAGTATTGAATAATAATTATTATCAAGATCAGAATTCCTAAAAGATCGATTTGATTAATGAAAAATAAAAAAAAATTGAAGATATATGTGTTTGAATTACGAAATTTATCCTAAATACCAGACATTTTGTAAAGTTGTCTCATAGCCATGCTAAGAATGTATTGCTGAATCTGTCTCGAACCCCCAACTATTTCTTGTATTCTGGAGATGTTTAATAAGTCGTGCATTAAAGTGTTGTCACACAAACCAGCACCGCCCATAAGGTTTGCAGCTTCATAACATATTTCTCTGGAAAGAGCGCATGTATGGTATTTATATTGACTTGCTCCCGCTACCATAGCTTTAGCGACATTGCTGGGGAGTTCTCCTCCGTATTGCTCGACTTTAGCGTCATATTGTTCACAGAATCGTAATAATCCTTGCGTCACGTTAGATAACCTAGCCCACAAATCTGTCAATAGAAAGCCTACTCCTTGAAATTTTAAAATTATTTGATCGAATTGTTTTCTGTTATTTACGTATATAGCTGCGTGAGCGATCGCGTTCCAACATTGTGATGTGGCATCGAGAGCAATACCTATTCGTTCTGGTACGAGGCCTTCAAATAGATGGTCTCTTCCTTTACCGACGTCACCTAAAATATATTCTTTAGGAACTCGTAGATTAGTGAAGTGCTCGTGACCAATCCATACCTTATTTACCCAAGGGATCATAACCCGTTTGCAACTCCAGCCATCCCACGATGTATCAATTAAAAATTGAGCCATAGTGTTCCCGTTGTTTTGTTCAGCGGTCGCATATGCAACAACATAACCTGCTTTAGGAGCGTTGGTGTTGTAAATTTTTTCTCCGTTCAGAAGGAAAGAGCCGTCGTCTTGTTCTTTGCATGTAGTCAACATGTGTACAGCATCAGACCCTCTTTCAGGTTCTGTGATTAAAATAGCTCCTGGCGTTTCTCCCGTTACGAATTTTTTTAGAACCTCTAGCCTGATAGGGACATTCTCGTGATGATAATAAATGGGATTAATAGCTAAAATCGTTGCACCTCCAGCCATGGAAAACATGGGATCAAAAAAGCTTAAAGCCAGGCATCTCAACAATTCTATAGATAATCCATGATCTGGAAAATTCATATCAATTTCTTCGTAGGGATGAGCTCGGGATATCAATCCTTCTTTCCCGAAATCGGGGATCCAATGGTAAAATTCTTCGTCTGATGCATGGGTTATGTTATTCTTCTTTTCGAATCGTACGCAAAACTTCTGAGCTTTTTTTAAGAAATTCATCTGCCTTTGATCAAGCACTGTCATTAAGTTCGTATTCAAAAACGCATATCTGTTTTTTAAACTTAACTTTTCGAGGATTTCGTCATTTATAGCTTGGTTCAAAAATTTAGTCTTTATTTCTTCTTCCATTTTTTTTTCTCCCACTTTTTATAATTAAAATTTTTTATTTGTGATATTACTACTAAAAGAAAAGTGAAATAACATTTTAATATTACGCGAAAATGATAATGGTGAAGATTGATTAAAGACAAACGGATGTTTAAGATCATCTTCTTCTTTTAAATTTAATATGATATTTAATAAAAAAAGTAACTGAGCAAAATGGGAGAATTGGGAGTTTAAAGTATTTTTACATTATCAATTTCTTGAGTCTCTTCGAAAACTTTTTAGATATTATCAAACTGGTCTCGAATGGACAATTTTTCTTGAACTGGATTATAGAAATAAAGTTGTCAATTCCTACTAAGGACAAAATACCGTATTCCTCGAGTGATATTAATTCACTAATTCTTGAATTCCCTATTATAAATCTACTCTCTAATAATCTTATTATCTCTGAAAGGACATTAGGCCTAAGGTATGAAACGATAACTCTACCAGTTTGAGTCAATAATGCGGATGAGATTACAAAAGAGGAAAAAGTATGAAGCTCCTTAAAGACTTCGATTAAATCCTTTTGAATTTCTTCTGAAACTAACTTCTTGCTCTCAATTATTCGGTCAACATTTTTCTCAAAATTTTGATATATCGAGACTTCGCCATTAAAATTTTCCGTTAACTCTCTCACATCAAATTCATATAGAAATTCGCTTTTAATTTCCCGTAACTGGTTTCTCAGTTCTACAAGATTATCAGTTCTATCGCTAAAGAGAGCAAACATGAGCTCACTAGAGTTGGCTTTTTCTACTTCAAAGATAAATCGAAATGCTCCAACTTCAATTTCAGATAATTCTTTTGTTTTCAAAGTTTGCTTCACAAAAGAGAAGATTGCGCTTAAAAAGCTACTTGTGAGTTTGATGTTAAAAATATCCTCATAAGTTTTATAAAAAAGTAGTTCGCCCGTTGATTTCATGATGAAGATATTTTTAATCATTGGAGCTCAAAGAATATTCGATTAATAACTCTAAAATTAAGGTTTTATATTCTTTTAATAAAAGTATAGATTTAAAAATTCTTGTATAAATCATTCTAATGATATAAAACCAATAAAATTACACTTTTCTGTCTCCGGATTAGAAACAGAAAAAAATTAATTGTGTTTAATTGTTACTTTTTAGCCTTAAAATCCATCAAATTTAGCCCATTCATCGTCGTCGTCGATCTCCTCCTCATCGTCATAAAGTTCCTCAGATTTTTCTGCTTTTACGCCTTCAACTGATTCTTCTTCTAACTCTTCGTAATCATCGTCAAAACTTATAGCTTTATCTAAGTCCATAGCTACTTCTTCTTCGCTCAATTGAATTTCTGGTATAGCTTCTTTCTTTAATTTTTTCTTTTCAACTAGTTTGAGGTAATCGCCGTGAATTTTAATCGTAATAGGAGTTTCTTCTTGTAAAAGTCGTACCACTACTTCTTCGCTACTAGATGTATCGTGTGGCATGCGCATAACGATCGCCCTTGAACCCTCGAATACACCACTTATTATTTCAACGGTATCACCCGATTCTAAATATTCGGTGACGCTTCTCGGTAGTAAAACGTGTTTTAACTCGTTTAAATCAATATTTTGGACGATTCTTCCTTTTATATGAGGAATTCCTTGTACAGCAATTTGAACAGATCTTTTTTGAGGTGCTTCAAAAAATACATAACCGGGTAATAAGGGAGATACAAGCATTGCTCTAATATCGGGAACTACATCTAAAATTTTAAACCGGTAAAAAATCTGTCGCAATATGTTACTTTCTTGATTTATCGTAGTTCGCACAGCAAAAAGAGTAGTAGAAGGCTCACCATCCTCAAGATCATTGATTTTTGCCACGGTTAAGTCTTCATCTACATCCATTTCTTCCTCTTTATTGTTTCCAGGCTGGTCCTCTTGGTCCACCATTTTTACTCACTTTTTTCTTATTTGAATTGTCGAAATTTAGAATGCTTTTAAATCGATTTCTTAAAAAAGTAGTTTAATAATATATAAAGAAATTTCCAAATTAAAAATTTTGCCTTTTAAGGAGATATTTATTGTGAGAGCAGATTTCTCAATATTTAATCAGCCTTATCAGTTTATTAATTACTATAATGGTATGTTATTTATATCTAATATCTCAGGAATTCTTCTGTTTCTCTCGAGCCAAGATATTTCTGCATTAGTATATCTCCAAGTTATTTCGCATTTTCCCGGTTTATCTGCGACTTCTGTTTCCCAATCCCACGGAGACACTATTACTAGGTCCCCCTTTCTTATCCAAACGCGTTTTTTAATTTTACCGCGAATTCTGCCAACTCGGTGCTTACCATCCTCGCAAAATACGCCCATCCGTTCATTCCCATATATATCTACGATCCTACCAAACATTTCTCCTATCCTTTTAGTGGGAAACTTAACGCGCGTGACGGGTGGTGGAACATATGGCCCTTTGCCTCTCTTCACTTGCTTTCCTTGTTTTTTTGCCATGATTTTTTCCTTTAAACAATGTATACAATATTAGTATTTATCATCGGGTTTATAATCACCTTTCATAAATACGATTTTTATAGGTTTTTGAGAATCGTTCCGAATATTATGCATTTCTTTTAGTTCCACTAAGAATACACTTCCTTCTAAAGCAACGAATTCTTTGTCATCTACAATCATAACACCATCCCCCTCAACGAAATAAAATGTTTCATCAAGTAAATTGTGCCCGTGAGCCTTTTCAGCCATCTTTTCACCCGGTTTTAATAGAATTAATCCCCAATCTATACTCGGTCCACGCATCAAATATTTAACGCCAGATTCTCCTCCTCTGAATTGAAAATCTTTTTCATTTACGTGTTTCATTTTTTACCTACAAACCTATATCTTATTTACTAAAAACAAATTATCTAAATTAAATTAAGTTAAAAATCTTATTAATTTAAATTCTTAGTAGGCTAGTAGAATGGTCTCAAATTTTAGATTTGCAAGCATACCTAACATAATTTTTGGAGCGGGAAAACTTAGCGAACTATACGATATTATCGGAAATTTCGGAAAAAATGTGTTGTATGTGATCGGAGGTTCATCGCTTAAGACATCTGGAAAATGGGATGAAATAACAAGCGAAATGTTCAGAAGAACCATTAATTTCTATTCAATATCTTTCGATGGAGAACCTACTCCAACCTTAATTGATGAGGCTGTTAAGAAATTTCGACAGAAAAATTTAGAATTAATTATTGGAATTGGGGGTGGTAGCGTTATTGATGCTGGAAAGGCCATCTCAGCGATGATTCTTAAGAACGATTCAATCAAGGAATACCTTGAGGGTGTTGGAGATAAAGTACACGATGGAAAAAAAATCCCATACATCGCCATACCTACTACTTCAGGGACAGGTAGCGAAGCAACAAAAAACGCCGTCATAACTGAAGTCGGTTCTGAAGGATTTAAAAAATCTTTACGTCACGATAATTTGATCCCGAATTATACTATAGTGGATCCTAAACTCGTTGTGTCCTGTCCACCCTCGATTACTGCAGCTTGCGGAATGGATGCTTTCACACAGTTGCTAGAAGCGTACGTCTCTCCTCGCTCAAGTCCGGTAACTGACGCGTTAGCGTTTAGTGGAATCAAACAAATAAAAGATAATATAATTCCCGTTTACAGCCATAAATCTTCAGACTTGAAAGCAAGATCTGCCATGGCCTATGGTTCTTTAGTCTCCGGTATCGTCCTTGCAAACGCAGGATTGGGAATTGTCCACGGTTTAGCCTCTTCAATAGGTGGAATGTTTAATATACCTCACGGAACAGTATGTGGAACGCTGCTTGCTGAAAGTACAAAGATGAATGTGAAGAGATTAAAGCAAATTGGTCATGATGGCGAACTTGGGTTAATGAAGCATGCAATAATAGGAGCATTAATAACTGGTAAAGGTTACGAGCCAAATATAGATGTGTCATATTATTGTTCAGTGTTAGTAGAAACTCTGGAAAATTGGACTAAACAATTAAACATCGATCGTCTAGGTAAGTATGGGATTACCACTACAGACATTGATAATATTATCGAAAGAACGGGATTAAAAAACAATCCAGTTCACCTTAATCCTGAAGATATAAAAGAGATAGTAGTAAATCGGATATAATTTTCTTCTATTTCAGAATAACCATCATATACCTTCAAATTTGCGGATATTTATTAATATAAACTAACTTTAACAGCAGGTAAAATATCTTTTAATAAAGATTTAGCGTTAATCAAAAGAAAGATACTTTTTCTGGCGAAGAAATATAGTACTGACACCAATTTTTCTCACTTTTCTACGTAGATCCGCATCATTAGACGCTAAATAGACTTTATTCTTTTTTCCTTTTAGTTCTTGACAGTTTCTTACCAAAAAATCATCCGTAGATTCCCCATTTGATTTTGTAAGATGGTTGTAAACAATATTATATTTTTCATAGTTATTCTCTAAATATGTAAGGCCAGATTTTAAATTCATAATAAACTTTGTAGCATTTGGTTCTCGAAGCCTTTTAGCTTCTAATTCATCTAAAATTTGCTTAAAAAGAATGAAAACAGTACGCCCCTCTAATTTACTATCTATATCATATAGATAATCAATTTTAAACTGAAATGGAAGTAATATGAAGTTCGCATCAATTACGATAAGATTTTCTAACATTAATTCATAACTATATTAAAAAATTAATAACTTTGACGGTCTAATATTTTAGTTGTCAATAAATAAAAAGCCTTCTGGATGTTTTCCCCAGATTTACTTGAAATCTTAAGATAGTCAAAAAGGTTGAGTTTCTCTTGAAAATCTGAAGCGTAATCATCACTTACCATGATATCTTCAGTTAAATCGTTTTTTGTTCCTAAAAAAAGAATAGGCAAATCCGGATCACCCCTACGGCAAAGAGTTACCCATTCTTCTAGTTTTTCTAAAGTCATCGGACGCGTTAAATCAAAAAGTAGTAAAGCTCCTTTCGCCCCTAACACATAGCTCTCTAACAAAAACCTAAACCTAGGTTGACCTCCAAAGTCCCACAATTGAAGTGTACAATGATGGCTATTGACATTTACCTCTTTAAGAAAGAATTCTACCCCGATTGTCATCCGCGTTTCAGCACTAAACCTACCTTCAACATAGCGATGAAGAAGTGTGGTTTTTCCCACTCCTCCTTCTCCTGCAGTAAGTATTTTTAAGATAAACTTCTTCATATTATCTAATTTCTCGTTTTTTTAATTGTAGTCGCTAATTTGTTGGTAATTATAGAGGTTATGAATAAATAATTTCCTAGTTTTTCCTATTAAAAGTTTAAAAATGTGTTTTAATAATTAATAAAAATTTTCATTTTTTACCTTTTTGATTTCAGTAAATTTAAATTCTATCTTTTTTTTAAGGTTTTATTATCCTCTTGACTAATTTTAGTATCTTACACATATTTTATATTAATAATAAAATTTCTTCCATTAAATAAAGTCCGAAAGGCGATTATACAATTAATATTTAATTAATTATTGCTTATTGTTGATCAAGATAATCATTAATTATATCTCAAATAAATGTGGTAGAAATGAAAAAGAAAATACCTACTGAGGAAGAGTTAAATGAACTAGGAGTTAAATCCTGGGGCATATGGGAAAAAGAGAAGAGCGTTTTTGATTGGTCTTACAGCGATACTGAAACCTGCTATATTTTAGAAGGAGAAATAGAAGTTACAGATAATTCTACTGGTGAAAAACTCGAATTTAAAAAAGGAGATTTAGTACAATTTCCTAAAGGATTAGAATGCGTCTGGAATGTCAAAAAACCAGTAAGAAAATACTATAATTTCGGAGATTTGAAAATTTAACAGGAATTTACCATTTTTTTAATTTTTAATTGATTCTTTTAAATACACAAATTGTTATATAATCAGTTAATGAACTATTAATTAAGATAACTATCCTCCTAATATTTTTTGTTAGATCGACAATTCACGATCAAATAAAAGAATTTAACCATGTAAATTGGGTGAAACATATAACTAACCTCGGAAGAAAGCATTTCCTCTTGGATGAGAACATTGATCAATTTTTCAACAGTATACCTATTCCATCATATGTTTGGCAGAAAACCAAAAACGAGCTTATATTGATTGCTTATAACAAAGCGGCTTTAAAACTTACCAATGGAAAGATTAAGGATCTAATTCACGAAAAAGCATCTGTAATACATATAGACCGACCTGATATTATAGAAGCAATAAATAAATGTTTTCGTGAAAAAAAAAGCATTTCAGAAAAATTAGAGTATCATATGAAAACAACGGGAGAAAAGGTATACAATTCTTTAGAAATACACCACCTCCCTCCTGATCTGATTTTTGTTTATATACAAGATATAACTCAATGGAAATTAGCAGAGGAAAAACTTAAAAACTCTGAGGAGATGTATAAATTGTTATTTGAAAAGTCTCCAATTCCTATTGCGATTACTGATTTTAATGGTGTTATTATTGATTTTAATAAAGCTTCTGAGCAACAGTTTGGTTATCTCAAAAAAGATTTCTACGGAAAAAGACATTTAGATTTAGGGCTTTATTCACAGGATTTAATTCCAATGTTTAAAGAAAGATTATCTCAATTAGTGCAAGGCGAGTCAATTAAACCTATCGAATTTGAAATAAATAAAAAGGACGGTACTAAATCGTGGATTTATAATCAAATCTCTTTAGTTAATATTGGGGGGGAAAATTTGATACAAAATTTTATAATGGATATCACGGAGCGAAAAAATTTCGAAAAAAAATTTCAGCATAAACTTGAGAACGAAAAATTTGTTTCCACCATTTCATCGAGGCTTATTCGTAATCTAGACATTGATAGAGCAGTAAGCAACTCACTCCTCGAAATGGGTATTTTTATTGGAGCTGCACGCGCTTATATATTGCTATTCAACGAAGAAGATTCGCTTGAATTTTACATTCAAGAGTGGTGCGTTGAAGGGATTGATCCACAATTGATTAACTTAACAACCATACGTAAAAATAGATTTCCTTGGATATTTGATTTAGGGAAACAAAATGAAATGATACTCGTTAGGAACTTATCAGAAATTCCTAAAGAAGCAACCAAAACTAGGGAAGAATTAGAAAAGTTGAATATAAAATCATTACTTGCTTTTCCAATTACAATAAACAAGGAATCTTATGGATACATTGGATTCGATAATATTAATAACATAAGTGAATGGGAAGAAAGTGATTTCGACATTTTTAAAACGACATCTGAGATTATTGGTAATGCTTTAGAACGCAAATGGGCAGAAGAAACTTTAAAAGGAAGTCATCAATTGCTTGCTGGCGTTATTAATTCTTTAACTGAAGCAATATATCTTGTGGATAACAACTTTAATGTCGTTTGGGCTAACAATGTAGCAAAACAATTATTTGGTTCACGAATAACAGGGCTCAAGTGTTTTAGAATATTTGCACATAGGGGTAAATCATGTAATGAGTGCCTAGCCGTTGAAACATTTAAAGATGGAAAAATACACGAAAAAGAGAAAATCTTTACAGATATAAATGGAAAAAAGAAGAATTACTGGTGTACAGCAAGCGTAGCAGGTTTTAATATAGAGGGAGAAAGAGAGTTAGCCATTTTGATACTTCGAGATATCACAGAAAACAAAAAGATGGAAGAATCATTGATTGCATCTGAGAATAACTTAAAGTTATTGAATAAAAGTCTTATGGGAAAAATAGAAGAAAGAACCAAAGAATTAAAAGGAGCTGAAGAGACTTACAGAAAAATATTAAATGATTTAGATGTTGGATTTTACAAAGGTGAATTCAAGGGTAAATTATTGATGCATAATGATTATATCAACACTATCTTAGGATTTGATAAATCGACCTCTTTAATTGGCATTCAATCATCCCAAGTTTTTAATGATTTAAACGTACAAAAGCGATATTATGATGGATTATTAGAGAAGGGTTATATTTCTAATTTTGAAGCACAAATTACGAATTCTAAAGGGGAGATAATAACGGTTCAATTTAACTCTCATTTAATAAGGGATCATGAAGGTAACCCTAAAGAAGTTGAAGGAACTGTGGTTAAAATTATAAAAGAAACCTGATTGTAAAGATAATTTTTAATCTAGGAATACCTTTTTTTATCTCTATATTCTTTAACTGATACCTTTCTTTCTTCTAATCTATCGTTATTTACTAAAGTGTCTTCGATTGCCTTAATTTCCGCTCTTGTATTAATCTCAAAGTTTTTCAGCTGCTCGAGAATTTCCTTTTCTCCCAGCCCTTTATTATATAAAACCTTGAATTTTTTAATTACTTTTTCGCTATAAAACGAATAATGCCCGTTGTAAAAAGTGATCAGCCAATCCTTCTTAACTTGATTTTTTGATAACTTATACATTTTCTCTTGTACTAGAGTTAAAGGGCGCTTGAGTCTTCGCGCAAGACTCCTATCTTCAATTAAATCGATATTACTTAAAAACGCATTCAATTTCTTAGAAAACAATAAAGTGGGAACATAAGAAAGACTAAATAAAACTATAGTGATAATGGTAATAATTATAGCAGCGATTTGATCGAAGATAAATACGATAAGGATTAGAGCTACAAGAAAAATGAACCATTTTCTTCCAATTGTCTTTAAAACTTTAACAAATTTTCCGGGCATATAAATCTTCAAGTTAGAGTTAATCTACTCTTATTATAACTTATACTGTATGCTTTAAAAACATTATTTTTAAGAAAATAACAAAATCAGTGATAATCATTAACCACATTTACGATTCCGGGTTCGGATGGTACCGGGTACTATCCTGTATTACCATGACCGTAGCCGAAGCTACAGTTTGCAAGTTCCCATAGATTTTCAACTACAGTACTATCTGCAACGCAAAACAGTTTAACTTCCGGCGTTGTAGCTAATTGCTACGAGAGTATGTGGTTAAAACTATCACTAACAACCATTTCATAACTTTGGCTATATTATTGTAAAATGCTTCATTTATATGGTTGTAAGTAATAGGAATAGTACAAGCTAGTAATTAAACTTTTTCATAATAAACCGTTAAACTTAAAAGGCTTTGTATTAATTAGTTGGTTTTCTATCGATCTCCTAAGATTTTTGTTATATTTATTCAATCGGACTAATATAACTAACGATGAGACACCTACTAATCCTACAATTAATATAGAAGTAATAATTAACACCGTATAATTTTAATTTCGCAATACAAATTCACTAGTTAATTGACCTTCAATTTCCATCCAGAGTGTAATTATTGGAACTATAAGCACTAATACAATTGAAAAAATAATAAGTTTCTGTAACCCACGCTTTCCCATGGAAAATCAAAGTAATAAAAAGTGACTAATATATATTTTTTTTCAGAATAAAAAATATATTTACACATATTATAAATAATTAAAAATAAGTATACGATTAAAAAGTTAAAACTCAATTAATTATTATGCCACTTAGATTTAACACGTGTCCTTATTGTAATCAGAGGATAGTCTTTAGGATAGATGAAAAAGATGTAAATACCGCTCGATATCCTGCTCCAATTTATATTCATCATACGAGTAAATCTTGTGGAAAAACTTCAACTTTTTATGTCGATAGTCTTTTGCGAGTGTCTTTTAAAGAGTTAGAGAAGAAATCAGGAGCTATAAAAACATTGAAAACAATCGATTAACATTTCTCCCTAAGTCTTTATGAAAATCTTATATTTGACGATTAATTACTTTAAAATACTGCCTACAATTTTTGTAGCGAATTTAGACATTTGTTTTTAATTTGATAAATAAAATAGAATAAATACAAGTAGTTATGTCGTACGATTTGGAAAATGTATCTGGCATAGGAAAAGCAACAGCGGATAGATTAAGAGACGCAGGAATTGATACAGTTGAAAAATTAGCTCTATTAAAAGTAGAAGATTTATCCAATTTGAAGATCAAAGGAATGGGCGAATCTACCGCTTTGAAATATATTAAAAACGCTCAAATTTTAGTAAAAGAAAAGGGAAGTGAAATACAACTCTCAATTGAAAAAAAACCAGATGAAAAAGAATCAAAAAAACCTAAAAAATCTCCACCAGTGAAGAAACAAAAACCAGAAATGAGTAAACATTTTAAGGAATTAATTAAAAAACAAGCTGAGTGTAATATTGGTTTAGTGGGGCATGTAGATCATGGTAAAACTACTTTAGTTAAAGCTTTAACGGGTGATTGGACGGATAGACACTCTGAAGAACAAGAACGGGGTATTTCTATTAAATTGGGATATTCTAACGCAACAATTTTGTATTGTTCTGAGTGCAATGAATATTTAACGTACTATATGTCGGAGGTTGCTAGAAAAAAAGGACAGCCTAGATTCAATTGTCCAAACTGTTCAAAAACCTTAGAATTTAAAAGAAATATATCCTTTGTTGATGCTCCAGGTCACGAAATTTTAATGGCTACTATGTTGAGTGGGGCTTCCTTAATGAACGGTGCTTGCTTGTTAATTTCAGCTGATGAAATATGTCCTCAACCACAAACTAGAGAACATTTAGAAGCGTTGAATATTGCCAGTATAAAAAACATTATAATCATACAAAATAAAATTGATGCTGTTTCAAAAGAACAAGCTTTAGAAAATTATAAACAGATTAAAGAATTTGTGAAGGATACTATAGCTCAAAATGCCCCCATTATTCCAGTCTCCGCTGTATTTGGAGCAAATCTTAATTTAGTAGTTCAAGCGTTTGAAGAAATAATTAAATCACCAAAATTTCAAGAGGACGAGGAGTTCCAATTTCTAGTTGCTCGTTCATTCGACATAAATCGCCCTGGCACACAAATTTACGATTTAAACGGCGGGGTAATTGGTGGATCGGTTTTAAAAGGAAAGGTTCAAGTTGGGGAAGAAATTGAGATCAGACCGGGATTGCGAGTTAAAAACAAATATCAACCACTCAGAACCAAAATAGTTAGTATAAGTCAAGGAACTAATTTTTTAGAAGAAGCCAAGCCAGGAGGGTTAATAGGATTAGGAACCATGTTAGATCCTGCTTTAACGAGGGGAGATTCTCTAATAGGACACTTAGTTGGTAGACCTGACACTTTACCTGAAATAATTTTTGAAGTCGAATTACAAGTAAACCTTTTAGAAACAGTGCTGGGTTCGGAGATACAGATGAAAGTTCAAAAGTTAAAACACAACGAGAAGTTATTACTAGTCGTTGGAACGGAAAAAACAGCTGGAACTGTTTTAAAAATCTTAAAAAATTCATATATTCTTAGTTTAAACCCACCAATTTGTGCTCCAGTGAATTCAATTTTTGCGATTTCAAGAATTCTAAATCGGCGTTATCGTTTAATAGGTTACGGTAAAGAATTAACCTAAAGAAACAATAACTAATTCTAATAATTGTTATGGCGAGTATGAGAGAAAAATTTCTCTGATTTTCCCTTTCACTAATTTTAATGATGCGTCTGCTTTATCAAAAATGTTTTGTAGAGTATTAATTACATCTGAATCACTATTAGAATTAATTACTTTTGAAATCTTTTGTCTCGTTTCGTATAGTATTAAGGTATCTCCAATTTTTGCTAAATAATGAAGTATTATCTCAATTTTACTTTCTTTAGATAAATCTGTTTCGTCCTTAGTCTCTTTAAATTCATAAAACACTTGATCCATAATTCTCTTGTCAAGAAAACTTAAGAAGTTTTCAATGTTGTCAATGAAAATTACTATCAATTTTTCTGAGATCTCTTCATGTAATTAAAATATAAGAGTAAACCTAACAGCATTAAAATGCCGTTAATTCCCCCAAATATTAGAATCCAAAGTGGAAAATGAAAAACATCTGTAATCAAATAGTTAACTTCTCTAAAAGTATTAATTTGAAATTCCGTAATTAATACAGTGCCTTGATATACTTTAACAGTATAATTCCCATTAGGGACATTTTCGATTAAAATCTCTCCGTTTTCATCTGAGTATCTATAAGCCATTGGTTGGTTAAAATCGTTCGAAATATATGTACCATATTTTTTTCCATAATAATTTAATTCTATCCTATATCCAACTAAAGGCATACGAATACTATCGGTAAGAACGATTTTAAGGTCATTAGTAGCAGAATATTTTAAGGAGCATGGATTTGTTTCGCCAACGATCATATATGGAATAAAAAGTTTTAATCCTTTCCTTTTTACAGCATTCTTAGTAAAAAGCAAGCTGTTCTCGATGGTTTCTTGCGTTATGGAAACGATCACATCGTAAACATTCACATTTCTATTAAATAATGAACTATTACTAATTATCTGATCTACAATTATTGTACTCTCAACTAGTGTGATATCTTTAAGAAAAATGTGTTTTGGACCAGAAATAAGCGATGGAAAATAAATTCTTTCGCGAATATTTCTCTCTCCTATTAATCTATCAATCGCCCAGCTAAAATCAACCGAATTTTCAAACAATATAGTAAAATTAGCACTAAATTTTAATGAAAATAATTTTGCATCAGCAGAAATTGTTACATTTATCTTTTTGTCTGGTTCCAAAAAATTTAATTTAGTTTGATTATCTATTTCTAAAATATGATCAAAAAACAAATCCTTATCAAGGGGATTTACAATTATTTCTAAAACGAGATTATTAGCAAGTTCTGGAGACATTGTTAGGTTACTAGTGATTTTTCTTCCAATTAAAGTAAAGTTATAATAAAATGAAGGGCTAAAATTTTGAATTTGTTCCGTTAACAGTAAGATATCGCTAGGGTTTTGTGTTAAATCCCAAGTTTCTAGGGTTAGATTATACTCAAATATGAAGTAGATCGAAAAATTATGAAAAGTTGTTGAGAAGAAATTCTGATAGTTGAACACAAAATAATCATCAGAATCAATTGAGTAATCTCCTTCGTTAAGTTCTTCGATAATAGAATCAGTACTATTTTTCACAAGCACTTGATTAAGGACTCTCGGATATAAGACGGGATTATAGATTAAATAACCCTCAGAATTTTCTTTGGAACTATTAAACTGAACACTAATAGATTCGTTAATCAACACTGCTATATTGTTCGATTCAGGGAAAGAATTATCGAGATTATTAAATTGGGCGATTTCAGTAGTTTGAATATATTTAGTTTCTAAATATGAGATATTTAACGCTCCAGAGCTTAAATCGTCTACGAGATTAGGGTAATTATCTGATTGATTAAAAATTCCTTCTTCATCAAATGAAAATTGTGTAATAGTAATGTTCCCAAGTCCCTGTTCAGGAGCGTTAATAATTGGAGAGCAATCATCTTCCGAAAAAGAACTAAGTTCGGGAATTATAGGGATATCATTATTATCAAGATTTAAAGAGCTGTAATTTGAAGAAGGATCAATAAGAAACAAAGAGTTTACTGCACTCATTAGCATTATAAAAACTATAATTGATTTCCAATAATTACTGCTCTTCATCTTTATTTTTAATGTGATTTTTTTAATCAAAAATTTAAATAAAATTAATTAATTATTCTTAGGATTTTAATTTTTACTTAAAATTCCGTGAATGTCTTCTTATACGAATATTTATATTTATTGAATATATTTTTATATCATTCTTAAATGTCTTTAAAAGGCATATCTATTGCCGTAAAACGCATTTTCAAGAATAAAGTAATTAAGAAGCTTAATATTATATATTAGTTTTTTCCAATTATATCAGATTAAACATATTAATGTCGAAAATCCTACTAAATGATTTTTATGGGCAAAAAACCAGATCGCACTAAATTTTTGAAACACCTCAATACTGCTGTAGACTTTTTCGAGGACTATTCTCAAACTCTTTATAATAACATGATTGCAATTTCGCATAATGACGCAGATGGGATTAGTAGCTTGCAAATTATTCAAAATTTGCTCCATAAAATGAAATTCAATTATGATTATTTCATCTATAATCGATCTGTTTCGTGGGGAAATTATTTAAATGGAATTTTACCAAAAACTCAAAACAAGAGAACTGCACTAATTTTTACTGATGTGGGTTCTAATCTAGCTGAATTAGTGCCGATTATTAAAAAGAGAAAAGAACATTTTTACATTCTTGATCACCATGAAATCGATTGTGATTTAGATTTAGAAGAACTTCCAGAAAATTTATTCTTTGTTAATCCTACAGTTTTTGGATTTGACGGCTTAGATCATGTATCGGGTGCTACTTTAGCTTATTTGTTCGCTAAAAAAATCAATTTATCGATTGTAAAGCAAGGTTGGCTAGCTGTTATCGGAATTGCGGGAGATTCCTTACGGTCCATGGAAAAGCTCCAATCTTTTAACAAGGAAATTTATCAAGAAATATGCGACGAAGAACTTGTCTTAGATAAGGAAGGGTTAATTCTTTTTGGAAGTATGCATGAATCTATAAAAAGAGGTTTAAAGTATAGTATTTTGCCTTTTCTAATCGGATATGGTGGTGAAAATGATCAAAAGATTAAATCCTTTTTAAATAGCATCAGCATTAACCCCAATAAAAAAATTGTTGATTTAGAGCGAGATGAAATTCAAAGAATTCTTAAAAGTATTGATATAGATGTCGGACACTTCGCTATATTACCTCAAAAGCAAGGTTTATTAAGATTCGCGTTTGAACACGCGATACTGCTAAACATTCTGTCATTTAAAAATATTAACGCTGCTATTTCGATTATACACCAAAAGTCTATTACTCGATACGCCAAAGAGCTTTATAACGAATATATTGATACACTAGTTAAAAATTTAAAAATATTAGCAAATGAATTGCCTCGTTATGAAACTAAAAGCACAATTTTCATTGATGCAGGAAATGGTAAAATACCACCTAGCAATTGGTCAGACACAGCAAGTTTTACTTCCGTTAACGGATTACTAAGACCCGATAAGATGATGTTCCTAGGTGGACTCGAGAAGAAAACTCAGATGGTTAAACTTAGTGTGAGGTGCTCTCGAAAATATTTAGAAAGTGGTCACATGGGTGTTAATAGTGTCATAAGTACGATTAAACAAAAACTTGGAGGAACGGGTGGTGGGCATAAATTAGCAGGAGGTATAAGATTATCTATACCCTCATTTAAAATACTTAAGAATAATGCTGACGATTTTACTTCATTATCGGTTTAAGGAATCATTATCATGGTTTTTTCCAAAGATAGCTTAAAGCGTACAATTTTTTTAAAGATAAGAGTTAAAACAAACTCTAAAGTACAAAAAATATCATACAACCAGTTTACAGATTCTTGGATTTCAATTAATTTAATCTCTAAACCCGTTAAAAATAAGGCGAATAAAGAATTAATTAAATTATTAAGTAAAAAGCTAAATATTGCGACTAATCAGATTCAAATAATTGCGGGACCGAAAAATGCGAATAAAACGATTCAAATTAGATTTTTTGAAGATATATCTAAACCAAAAATATTAGAAAAATTAAAAAATTAATTAAGATCCAATTTTCAGCATCTTTCCACATTTTAAACAAGTAATGAAGTGAGTCATACCCTCGTCTGCGCTTCTAGTTTGCCTCGTTTCTAAGTGTGCTTTATCGTAACCACATCTTCGACATTTAAAATTTTTAATTGAACTTCTCAAATTTTCGTCCTTCCATTTCATTACTTCAGTAAGATTTGAGACTTCATTTCTAATTGGATGTTCAATTTTAGTTTTTATGATATAGGAATCTAAATTTTCCTCCGAAAAAGGTTTGGTGTAACCACATTTACACTTAAACATTTTCTTATTATTCACTGTTGAGGGTAGCATCATAGAGCCACATTCATCGCAAAATTGCATTTTTTTGGTCGAGTTAAGAAATTTTATTATAATTAAAATAGTATTTCAATAACAAAAATTTTACCTACTAAATCTAGAAATTTAAACCAAATATTAAAGCACAAAATATTACACCCGCTAAAAGATCTGCTGTTGTACCAGGATTTAACTTTCCATTCTGTTTTTGAAGGATTTTATCGAATTTAATAGTTAACTTTAAACCTTTTTTAGTAGAAATTCCTCCTTGTGAAATGATTTTTGAAGCCATTTCTGAAACCTTCATTGCTTCTGGTTTACCTACTTTACGGACAATCAAGCTATCAAAATGACTAGCTAATAGTTTCATATATGTATTCACTATTGCTCTATTTATATTTCGATGTTCCTTAAAACTATCAAGAAAGTAAGGTAAACCTTCCTTTAAAACGATTTTAAATCCCGTAGCATACTCTCTGCTTATTAAATCGTAATCTTGAGATTTTTTAAATATTTCTTTAAGATTTATATCATCCCTGATGATTTCTTTGTAAGCACCGGGATCATTTACATCATACTTATCAATTTGGCCTAATCCTCCTGGATTGCTAAGTTTGATTGCCTCATATAAATGTAATGTGTCATTAACTGTAGCATCTTCTATGATCTTGTTTAATATTGACTCAAAATCTTTAAGACTATGTTTTTTTAACTTTATACATATTGAAGCGGCAGATGAGAGGGGAACTAAGATGAGAATATGCCCTAATATTACATTTCCTCCGGTTTGCCACTTCATCATTTCTATGACAGATTCTTTAAAAAATACACCTAATTGGATGTTACTAAATGATTGCTTATCATTATCAATAGTACTATAAACTTTTTCGCAGAGTATTCTAAAATTAGGTTGAATTGCAGAAATTCCTGCTAGAAAGTGCTCAAAACTTGTGCTTTTAAAATTTTTCGTTCTGTGTACGTTTCCTGGTTTTGGCCATCCAGAGAGTTCTAACAAACTTGAAAGGTTTATGCACCTTAGCAAATCATCGATTGACTTGATGACAATTTCTATACTTGACACATTAGAAATATTTATTTTAAAATTAATATAGGTTAGTTATAGATGAGTTAGTAATAACTTAATTCTAAAGATCTTTTCTCCTTAATTCTAAAACCCTTAATATCAGAGGTATTATAAGAAATCGGTCTGTATTTCTCTGTTAAATTTTTTCGATGTAGAAACTTCTTGATCCTTAATTTAATTACTTTATTTGAGATTTTGCTTGGAACAATCAACTCGATGTTGTTTCCACTTCGAGAAATTTCTATTTGCGGTAACTGTTCTTCGAGAAATCTTAATAGATCCTCAATATATTGTTCCTTTTCGAGGCTTAAATCTTTTACGTCAATTGTTAATTCTTTGGTATTATCTTCACTCAAATTCTAATCACTCTATATTATAATTAAGGACATTATTAATCTTTTTCCAATAATAATATGACAAAAACAAGGGTGAATAGATTATATCAAAATAGAATTATATCGGTGTTTCGTCTCCCCACAGATCTAATGCTTGCTTTAATTCACTATGACTTTTAGCGTATTCATTTACGCTAATGTTATTCATGTAAGCATTAATTGCTTGTCTTAAGGCTTTCGCACCGCTTTGCGTACCACCTGGGTGACCAAGCACACCTCCTCCGACTTGAACAGCAATATCCTTTGATAAAAGCTCCATTAGACGATGTATTATTCCCGGATGAACTCCTCCTGAGCATACGCTCAAAACCCTTTTCGTCCCATACCAATCCTGTGCTAGGACCTCCAAATCGGCGTCATTCGAATTTTGAGCAATCTTCTTATAATTATTCAACACTTCTATTTTATCACCCGCTAATTTTCCCAAACCTCCTATGTGAAGCTGATCTACGCCTTGTATTCTCGCTATTTCAGCAAGTACTTTCATACTCATCCCGTGATTAGGATTTCTATCAAAAGCAGCATGAAACGCTCTATGAGCATGAATAGCTAAACCTAATTTTCCACATTCCTCTCTAACTGTTTGAACTGCCGCCCAACCAATAGTCAATATGTCGATCATAACAAATTCGTTGTTAAAATCTTTTACTAACTTCGCACGACGCTTCATTTCGTCAACTTCAGCGGTAATATTTATTAAATAACTTTTTCTTTCTCCAGTTTCATTTTCTGCTTTATCTCTCATTTTCATACTAAGATCGAGCCTTTTTTCGAATCTATTAAACTTCTGATTCGAAAGGTTTTCGTCGTCTTTTAATAAATCTACTCCTCCTGTCCAGATTTCATACCCGTGTTGAGCGTGCTCCTCAGCATAATACCCTACTTTGGGTTTCGGAACAGTAGCTGTAATTGGTCTATTCTCAACATTAAGTAATTCCCTAATTCCCTTTATTCCATATTGAGGCCCCTTAAAGGAATTAATTAAGTTTTTAGGCCATTTCACATCGACTAACCTTAGACCTTCTAAAGCTTTCATACCAAAAATATTTCCAGCAATAGAACTTAAAATTTGAGGCATATTTCCTTCCTCGAATAAATCGTTGGGATATGCAATTTTAACATAACTATTATTTATTTCATAAACCTTCGCACTTAATGCCCGAATATGGTCAGGAATTTTAAGTGTCGTCCAAGTACCATTACTGCTTTCAGCAGCAACCCTAGTAGCTACTTTTTCAATTGGAAAACCGCTAGTAGGTTTAATTTTAAACAAGCAAATTAGGTCTTCCTCATTTGGTTCATATGCTAAATCTAAAAAATCTTCATATTTAATTTCTAAATCACCTTAAACTTAATTTAAATCATATCTGGATATAACTTTTCAAAGTAATTATGTACATGGCTACTCGCAAAAATTCCCGCCTCTGTAATTAAACCGTCTATATACCTCCTGCTTACAGTTTCAAAGGCAGGATTTAAAATTTCCAAACCTGCTGGTGGATTCTCCCATATCTCTGAAGTTTCTCGCATTTCAATTTTTTCAATAACACCAAATGAAGTTTGAGGATTATATTTCAAAAGGGGAGTAGCAACATAAAACGGAACGTGTTCTTCGTGGGCTACTAAAGCTAATAATCTTGATCCTATTTTGTTTAAAACAGTTCCCTCACTTGTAACACTATCTGCTCCAATAAGTATAAGATCAACCTCGTAATGGTTTACAGCCCACCGCATAGCACTATCCACAACATGATAAACTTTGATTCCGGCGTCTAATAACTCTTTCGCTGTTTTTCTTCCTTGAAGGCGAGGTTGGGTTTCGGTATTTATCACTTCAAAGTGCTTTCCTTGCGTTCTTGCTTCTAATAAGATACCCGTTACGACAGACGAGTGACAATGTGTCATAATGATGTAGTCATCATCTGATTCTACAAAAGGAATTCTTCTAGCTCCAATTTCAGCTATCTTTTTTTTAGAATTTTGAATCATTGTTTGATATTCATTTTTATAGCGATTAATTAACTCTAAAAAGTGATCTTCCTTGAATTCGTGTTTAAGTTTTTTCATTCTATTTGTTATGAAATTTAGTCCATTTCTCAACGCCGGTTCAGTGGGGCGGGCATTAAACAGTATCTCCTTCGCTTCTTCTAATTTATTTAAAAATTCTTCCTCAGTATTGTAATCCGTTAGCCTTTGGGCGTATCTATTCAAAAAATCGATAGCACTTAGGGCTACATTTGTCGCTCCTTGTACTTCTAATGATTTAATCTTTTCAGCATCTTTTAATAACTGTTTAATTTCATTCACCTATTTTTTTCTTAATTTATATAAAAATAGCCACTACTTTTCAGTGTATTCTTTATTATATGTATCACCTTCATAAGAATTATTATCCTCTTTAAAATCCTTAGGATCTATTTCTATAAACAGAGGACCGATATAATCACACGACCTGCACTCAAACAGATTTGGTGCTAACCAACCAGAAATATTGACTGCACTTTTTAAGGTAGCATTCTTACATTTTGGACAAATTCTGATGCGTGTCATTTTACTATAAAAACCTATATATCTATATATTGGATATTAGCGTGATAGGGAATTAACACTTAAAAATTGGTAGCTATTTTCTATAATCATAAATAACATTTAGTCTCTTTCATTATTAATATAGTAAATTACCATTAAGTAGAAACGATTTAAAACTTAAATTCCTAATCTATATTTGAAAAACTAAATATTTTAAAAAAAATGAGTGAAGTTGACCTAGAGCGAAAAAGTTTACCCAACGAGCCAGGCGTATATTTTTTTCTTAATAATAAAAAAACTATTATTTATATCGGGAAAGCTATAAATTTAAAGAAAAGGGTAAATCAATACTTTCTCAAAACGAATTATCCTGATCCATATTACGAAGAGAAAATCAAGGAACTCGTTAAAAATATTCATTTTATCGAGTATATAGTTACAGAAAACGAAAAAGAAGCTAAAATACTCGAAAATATACAAATTAAGAAACATTTGCCGCGTTTTAATGTCGTGATGCGCGATTCAAAGACTTATCCTTGGGTTGGTTTTTTTTATTCAGAAAAATTTCCAAGAATCAGAATCATAAGAGGACCAGAAAAATATTCCAAAACAAACTTATTTTTAGGTCCTTTTACTGATAAAAAGGAAATCACTAGAATATTACGTGATTTACGTAAGATCTTCCCATATTGTTCATGTAAAAAGAGAGTTAAAATACATAGAAGACCCTGTCTGTATTACCAATTAAAATTATGTCCTGGGCCTTGTATAGAAGCTATAACTGAAGAAGATTATATGCAAAATGTAAAACAGATTGAATTGTTTCTCAAAGGACAAACCGATGAATTAAAGGAGCAGATTAACGAAAAGATGAAGAATGCGGCTCAGGTACAAAATTATGAAATAGCTGGTTTTTGGAGAGATAAACTACAAGCTATTGATAATTCAACAATCTCTCAGAATGTTTTATTAGATCGTAAAGAAAATAAGGACATTATAGGCTATTTTAAAGACGAGCACCAGAAATATATTGCCATGGTAATAATTCACATTCGCGAAGGTAAAATCGCTAATAAAAGCTCTTTTCCTGTGAACATAAAAGATAAAATTGTACAAAAGAATGATATTTTCCCTTTGGTATTGGAACAATTTTACCAAGATATCACACATAATTTACCAGATATCATAGTAATTCCCGAGTTTTACGAAGGAATTAAATTGTTTAGGGAAATTCTTAACGAACATAAAACAAAAATAAAAATAAGGGTTCCCCTTGAAGAAGAATATGGTTTACTTAGAATAGCTAACAAGAACGCAAAGGTAATAGTAGATCAAGAAATAAAAATGGAAGAAATTAAAAGAAAAGAAGAAAATCAAATTCAGAAAGCTCTGGAAGAAGCTAAAGAGATATTAAATTTACCTAAAATACCGAGGATTATTGAAGGATTTGATATTTCAAATATCGAAGGAACAGATGCAACCGGATCTATGGTTTATTTTCTTGAAGGGCGCCCATATAATAAATATTACCGACACTTCAAAATTCGCACAAAATCAACTCCAGACGATGTTGCAATGATGAAAGAAGTCATAAAGCGAAGATATACAATGTTAATTGAGAACAATTTAACATTACCTGATTTAATTCTTGTTGATGGGGGAAAGGGGCAACTTAATGCGGGATATTCTGTTTTAAAAGAACTCGGTATCGAAGGCATTCCAATCATTGGATTAGCTAAAAAATTTGAAGAGATTTTTGTTCCTAACGAGAAGAATCCTATAATTCTACCTAAAAATTCTAATCTCCTTAAAATTTTTCAAAGAGTTAGAGATGAAGCTCATCGCTTCGCAGTTAAACTTCACAAAAAGCAACGGGAGAAACGTGTGAAAAGATCGGTTTTAGATGATATCAAAGGGATAGGACCTGCAACTAGAAATAAGTTACTTAAAACCTTCGGAAGCGTGAACAACATCAAGCAAGCTCCTTTTGAAGATATCGCTGAAATTGTTGGTAAAAAGTTAGCTGATATTATTTTAAAGGAATTGAATAATTAAATTTTAATAAAATTCTTAAGAATGATTCTCAATTACCATTTTTATTAATTCTGTTGTTGCTTCACAGAAGATCCGCGCGAAAGTATCAAGCTTTGCCTCGGAAATAACTCTAATTATTGGCTCTGTATTTGATGGGTGGATTAGGACAAACCATTCTTTTTCTTTACCAAACCTTAGATCATTACCATATTGACAAACTTCTTCACCTTCATTAATCAATTCTTGTTTAACTCTAGATATAATTAATTTGACATCTTTAGGATTTATATCAATTTTTCTTCGACGGGAAAAGAACTTTGGAAGTCGAGCGACAAGTTTCGAGATATTCTCTTCTGTTTCAACCAAGATTTCAATGATTTTAGCTGCTGCAAAAAGGCCGTCCCTGGTATTGTTAAAATAAGGAAACATAACTCCTCCACATGAGCCTTCTCCGCCAAAAATATATCGGTTCATTGAAGATTTCGTTTGTTCATTCAAGAGATTATGCATTTTTTCAACCAAAAAAACCTCTCCGATTTGAGTTCTTATTACTTGTGCATTATATTTCTCAGCAATAACTTCAAACATTAGCGAAGAAGCTAAATTTGTAACAAATATGAATTCTTTAGCTTGGTTAATATTTTTCTTCAAAAAATGTTCTGTTATAAGCGCTAATCCAATATCTTCAGGGTAACAAACCCCATTTTCACCTATAATCGTAAGTCGATCTGCATCAGAATCGTGGGCGAAACCTATGTCAAATTTACCTTGCCAAACTTCCATAATTATATTTTTAAGGTTTTTAGATATAGGTTCAATTTCTCTAGGAAAAGTATCGTTTACAAGTAGATCGTTGTTGATAACCTTAACTTCACACCCAAGACCAGCAAGAATTTGGGGAGTAGCACATTTTCCTGCTCCTGCTCCCGTATCAACGACTACTCTAAGATTATTCTCTTTTGTTATTTTTTTTATATCTATATGGTCATAAAGTGCTTTGATGTAATTTGGAATAGGATTAATGAATCTAACATTTCTCTTTATTGCCTTGTTATTCGTTTTATAATTTCTTAAATTGACACTCTTTAAAGAAAGAGATATTTCTTCTAGATCACGATTATGTAAATAAGTTATCGAAGATAATAGTTTAAGACCGTTCCATTCCGGTGAATTATGAGATCCTGTAATTATAACTCCGGCGGGTATATTTAACAGATTTTTAGTATAAATGATAATTGGCGTTGGACATATTCCTACATTGACTACCTTAAAACCCATCGCAACTAATCCTTCAACTATGCCCTTTTCGATAAACTTACCACTAGGTCTTGTGTCGCGTCCTACGATGACTTCTCTATTTTCACTATCAAACCCTTTACCGAACGAAATAGCAATTTTTTTTGCAATTTCAAAGTTAAGATCCTTTCCAGATATCCCTCGGATTCCACTAAAAGTGAAAATTAAGTTACTCTCTTCCATAATTTATCGTGGATTGAAAACTATTATAAGATTAATGGATTCCCTTCCAATTTATATTTAACCAGCGTTAAAGCTCCCATTATGCCTATTTCGGCTAAATTTTTGGTTACTTTAATTTGAGGTGGAGTATTAATGGTAAATAAGATAGGTTCTGTTTTGAATTGTTCAATCAGGGGTGGTAGAATTAAATCACTATCTTTCATCATAGCTCCTCCAAAATATATAGAAGCACAGTCATAAAAATTGTTCACTAGACCAACCCCTACCTTAGTATAAAAGATGCATTGATCAACTATACTCTTGGAAAATTTATCTCCTCCTTTTGCTGCTTGGAACAGTTCTTTTGCAGTTATATTTGTTTCATCGTTATCAACCATGAACATTAAAATTTTCGAACTGAAACTGGATGTTTTAATTGCTTCTAAAGCCCTGTTTCTAACTCCTGTACCAGAACTATATACTTCCCAACAACCGAACGCACCACAATTACATTGGAATCTGCTCTGGTGATTTACAATTCCATGCCCAATTTCTGCAGCATTGCCATCCTTACCGAGAAGTAGATGTCCGTTACAAATAACTCCGCCCCCAATTCCTGTTGACATCGTAATATAAACTATATTATCTTTTTCATCGTCGCTTGCTTCAAAATAATGAACTGCTAAAACTGAAGCATTACAATCGTTAATCAGATAAATAGGAACGCTCAAAAATTTTTCTTGGATTGGTTTTTTTAGTGGAATTTCCTTAAAACCCAAGTTCGCATTATTGAAAACTTCCCCACTTTCTATATTTATCGGCCCAGCGGAAGCTAAACCAATTCCTAAGATTTGGTCCTTCTCAATATTATTATCAATCAATAGTTGAGTGATTAAGGAGATTATTGCATTACTGATCGAATATTCATTTATCTTTGGAGTCTGAGTCTTCTTAATTATAATTGCCTCTTTTTTTAAGTCAATAGGACTTATAGCAACCCGAATCCAAGTACCTCCAATATCCGCCCCAATAATAAATTCTTTTTTACTCATCGTTACTGTCGTTAGCAATATGAATATTTACAAAAACTAATAATATTTTATCTCTATACTATCG
>JAGXNP010000160.1 GCA_019894885.1 Promethearchaeota archaeon
AAAAAGCCCTTGTCATAAGCGCAGACATATCATCCTATCACCTGGGATCTCCAAGCGAAGCAACTCAAGGCTCAGGAGCGGTTGCTTTAGTAATTTCAAAGAACCCTAGAGTTGCTACTTTCAGTGAGAAGTTCGGTAAGGTATCGGGAAATGTTGACGATTTTTTCCGCGCTGCTAACGAAAAAAACGCTAAAGCCTTTGGTCACTATTCAGTAAAAACATATCTTGATTTCCAATTAAAAGCTTATGACGATTTGGTAAAGAATATTGGCGACTTCCACGCAGATTATTATACATTTCACGCACCTTTCTCAAAGTTACCCATTAAATGCATGCAAGAGATAATTCAAAAACGCTGGATAAGACATATCAATGATCTTCCAAAAATAAATATTAATCACATTAAATCTTCCATACTTAAGAAACTCGATGCGTTTATGCACGACATTACAGTTTTACCTGAGTGGTTATATTTGAAGTTAAAAGAGAGAGGTTATTCTTCAGAAACATTAGAAAACATCTCATATAAACTTATAGGTAATTTCACAGAGAAGGTACTTCCCCAATTAAGAGTCCCTTCCCACTTTGGTAACATGTATAATGCTGCAATTTGGGCACAAATAGTCTTCATTTTGGAGGAATATGGTCGCGTTAATGACGTCGTCTACTTCGGCTCTTACGGCTCAGGAGCTACTTGTATTTCTGGATTGCTTAAATTCCAGAAAGGATTTAAGAAAATCGTAAAACAACACCCTCAAATTAGCGATTTTATCAAGAATAAAGAGTTAAAAACCATCCAGGAGTATGAGCAAATAAAGGCAGGTGAATTTGTGCCAAAAACAGTTTTAGGTGAAATTGTTGAGCATGAAAACAATAATAAGAGAGGTTTTACGCTCCGTTTCTGCGACGAAGGGTGCATCTTACCTAATATCGAGGGCTTAAACCATTGCCCTAAGGGTCACACGGGATTCCACGAGAAGTTTTTCCCTCTTTATGCAATTCTAAAATCCAAACCGATTGAAAATCCTAATGAGAACAACCTAAATTTTCTTTATAATGGTTTAGTACGAATCGCTGGTAATGTGAAAGAAGGATCCTGTTTAGAATACGAGATAAGACGGCTTGAAAATAAAGAAGAAACGAACTTCAACGCAATCGGTTTGTTAAATTGGAGTCCTTTGTATTATCCCGTTCAAAACATTTATTAATTTATATCTATCAATCTTTGTTGCTAATTGTGTTTTTTCTTTCAATATTTTTCTTAAAAAACTCGTGTAATCATTAATAAACAATCACATTTAATTTAAAATATAACGATTATAAGAAGCATTAGATACAATTATAATTAATAAAGGAGTGAATAATGAGTTGACTGATTTTAGTTCAGATATTTCAGGTTTCTATAAATTGTCCTTAGAGGAGAGGCAGCACCGATTAGTTAAGCTGTTAGATTTAAATCAAGAAGAATTAGGATTGATGAGGACATTAGGATATTTTTCACCATCTCAAATTGATCGTTTTATAGAAAATGTGGTAGGAAGTTATCAACTACCATTAGGTATTGCCTTTAATTTTAAGATAAATAACAAAGATTATATTATTCCTATGGTTACTGAAGAACCCTCAGTTGTAGCCGCTGCATCAAAAATTGCTAAGATAGCGAGAGAAAACGGTGGTTTTAAGTCAGATGAGGTAAAATCCATTATGATCTCTCAAATTCAGTTGACTAAGCTAGAAGATATCGATATTGCAAAAGAAAATATAGCAAAAAATAAAGAAAAGATTTTAAGCATCGCAAACGAGCAAGATCCCCTACTTAATCAGCTAGGAGGGGGTGCTAAAGATCTTGAAATTAGAGAGATAGAAACAAGGAAAGGGAAAATGCTAATTCTTCATCTTCTTGTTGATGTGCGTGATGCTATGGGTGCTAATATAGTAAATACCATGGCCGAAGCTGTTAGTCCGTATATTGAGGATCTATGTAACGCAAAAATATATTTGCGAATTGTATCCAATTTAGCTACGCATCGAATAGCAAAAAGTAGGGCCGTATTTGATAGGAACCTCTTAGGTGGAGCGGAAGTTGTAGAAGGAATTTTAAATGCTTACGAATTCGCAGTAGCAGATCCTTTTCGAGCAACTACGCACAATAAGGGGATAATGAATGGAATTAGTGCTTTAGGTTTAGCAACTGGAAATGATACCAGAGCTCTCGAAGCAGGAGCTCATGCCTATGCATCTTTAAGCGGTAATTATGGACCTTTGACGAAATTTGATTTAAATTCTGAGGGAAATTTAGTAGGAGAAATAGAAATTCCTCTTGCTTTAGGGATAATTGGGGGAACTACAAGAAACCATCCAATGGCACGTTTAGCATTGAAAATCTTAAAGGTTGAAAGTTCAGGAGAACTTGCTCAAGTGGCTGCTGCTCTTGGACTTGCTCAGAATGTAGGGGCCTTAAGAGCTTTAGCCTCTGAAGGCATCCAAAAAGGTCATATGTCATTACATTCTAGAAATATCGCGAAACTAGCGGGTGCATCAGAGGATATTATTGAAGAAGTAGCAAAGAGGATGGTAAAAGACAAAAAAATAAGAGTAGATTATGCGAAAGAAATTATTGAGTTAATTTCTAAAAGTAAAAACCTTTAGTTTTATAAAAAGTGTATCACAAATAGTTCTAATAAAACTTAATTAAATAGTACACTATCACACTAAATAACAATAAGAGATGAGAAATATGGGTTTTAGAAATTATTTGGAAAGTCTAGATGAGAAAGGGCTACTAGAGAAGGTAGATGTTGAAGTTTCGAAAAAATTAGAGATTTCTGGTATACTGAAAGAAATGGAACCTACACCCGTAATGTTTAACAATGTTAAAGAATCGGATTTTCGGGTAGTTGGCAATGTTTTCTGTACAAAAAATGTTATTGCGTCCTATTTCAATGTAACACCGTCAGACTTAATTCCGATGCTTTCCAGAGCAATTTTAGAGAGTTCAGAGCCCGAGATTATTAAAAATGCTCCTTGTCAAGAAATAATAGAGCCTAATGTCGATTTAGATAAAATTCCAATATTGTATCATTGCGATCGTGACGGAGGAAATTACATTAGTTCAGCTGTAGTTGTCACAAAAGACCCCGATTATGGTCAAAACTTGGATTTTCATCGAGCTATGCAGTTCTCGAAAGATAAATTTGCCACTCGAATAGTCCGAGGGCGGAATTTTCATACGTTCTTAGAAAAGAACGGAGAGGTGGAAGTTGCTTTTTGTATAGGTAACACTCCAAATGTTCTGATTGCTGGCGCTACTTCAGTAGAAATAGGATTTGATGAATTAAGAATAGCCAACGCCCTCGAACCATTAAATCTTGTTAAAGCTCACTCTGTAGATCTTCTTATTCCTGCTGAAGCCGAATTTATAATAGAAGGAAAGGTCATACTTGAAGAAAAGCACGCTGAAGGCCCATTTGTAGACTTAACAGAAACACTAGATATAATAAGAGAAGAACCTGTTTTCGAAGTAAAAAAAATAACACACAGAAAAGATGCTATCTGGCAAGCTTTATTGCCTGGTGCCCTCGAACATAAGATTTTAATGGGTATGCCTCGTGAACCAACTATTTTTAATAAAGTTAACGAGACCGGAGTAAAATGCTTAGATGTTAATGTGAATCCTGGGGGATGTTCGTGGCTACATGCCATCGTACAAATTGACAAAGCTTCAGAAGAAGATGGGAAAAATGCGATTTATGGTGCATTTGCTGGCCATGGAAGCTGTAAACATATTTTCATTGTAGATAAAGACATAGATATATATGATCCAATTTCTGTAGAGTGGGCAATGGCTACAAGGTTTCAAGGCGATACTAGAATGATTATAAAAGATAAGGAACCAGGGAGTAGTCTAGACCCAAGCGCAGAACCTGGAACAAAGTTAACGACTAAAATAGGTTTTGATTTAACGAAACCCTTGATCGCTAAAGGAAAAAGTTTCGAGAGAGCTGACTTTCCTAAGGTTAATCTTGACAAGTATTTTACCAAATAGGAGTTTAGTAGCATGAGACTAAATCAAGAAGAAAAAGATATGCTTGAAGGGAAATTTGGGAAGGCTACGCAAAAATCAATGGAGATTCTAACCACTCTAGGTGAAATTTTTGAAGCGGAAAATATGATTGAAGTTCATGGTGTCCAAATAGCCGGCGTTTCATACGCTAATTTAGGAGAAGCTGGTTTAGAATTTCTTAACGAGATGGCTGAAGATGGGAAAGTAAAAGTTTTAACTACTTTAAATCCGGCTGGAATGGATCGCGAAAACTGGCAAGTATTGGGAATAGACGAAGAATTTGCAATTAATCAAAATCGAGCTATCGATGCTTTCGCTAAAATGGGAATTATAACCACATGTTCTTGCACTCCATATCTTATAGGGAATACCCCTCATTACGGACAACATATAGCTTGGGCTGAAAGTAGTGCTGTTTGTTATTCTAATTCGGTTATAGGTGCTCGAACGAATCGTGAAGGTGGACCAAGTGCATTGGCTGCTGCTTTAACAGGAAGAACGCCTAACTACGGTTATCATTTAGAAAAAAATCGTCATGGTCAAGTTTTAGTCTCGGTAAATGCTCCTGTTAAAGGTACGGATGAATTTGGAGTGCTGGGAAAAATAATTGGTGATAAATTAGTTGAATTAGGGAAAAAAATTCCTTATATCACAGGAATCCCCTCAGCTACTGTTGAAGAACTCAAATCATTTTGTGCTTCAATTGCGACTTATGGAGGTACAGCGTTATTCCATATGGATGGAATTACTCCTGAGTATAATAAATACCCAAAACCAAGCGATGTTAGGTTTGAAATAAATCAATATGAGATAGAATCTGCTCGTGCTGAACTCATAGACGATGGAATAGAAATAGATTTTGTAAGTATAGGTTGTCCGCACGCTTCAATTCACGAAATTGCAAACATCGCAAAGCTCTTAGAGGGAAAGAAAGTTAAAAAAGAATTCTGGATTACTACAGCTCGACCAACTAAAAAGATAGCAGACGAAGCAGGTTACACTAAAATTATTGAAGATGCTGGGGCTAAATTTGCTGCTGATACCTGTTGCGTAGTTGCACCCATTAAGGGACGATTCAAAGGAATTATGGTGGATTCAGCAAAAGCGTGTTATTATGGGCGCGCAAAAAACAAATTCAAAGTAAGAATTGGCTCAATTGAACAATGCATCGAGGAGGCAACGAGATGATGTTAAAAGGAAGAAAGGTGTATAAGGGAGTCGCCGAAGGAGAAGCGATAGTAACAAAAGATGGAATTTCATTTTATGGTGGAGTAGATCCCGAAACTGGAAGAGTTGTGGAAGTAGGTCACGAACTCGAGGGTCAATCTATCACTGGAAAAGTTTTAGTTTTCCCTACTGGTAAAGGATCGACAGTAGGTTCTTATACGATGTATAGAATGAAGAAAAATAATACGGCTCCTGTAGCAATTGTAAATAAAGAAATCGATACTATCATCGCAGTCGGTTGTATAATCAGTGAAATTCCATGCGTGGATAAGATTAATATTGACGATATTAAAACTGGGCAACATTTAATTGTTAATGGTAACGAAGGTATCGTGGAGATGAAATAAATGGGATCTGGAAAGGGATATGGTAAAACTATATTATTCGGTGAACATTTTGTCGTCTTTGGACTCCCCGCTATTGCCTCAGCATTAGGTTCTTATACAAAGGCTGAAGTTAGAGTGGTTGAAGGAAAAGGATGGGAAGTCATCGATCAACGCCTGGCTACTCCGGGTTATAAAGAGAAAAAATATGATGAGGCAATGCAATCCATTAAGAATGTTATTGAACACATGAACATAGATGTTGGATGCCAGAAACTTGAAATAACCTTTTCTGGAGATTTAATTGCCGCCAGTGGTGTTGGTGCTTCTGCTGCACAAGCTACTTCTCTAGCCCGCGCCATAAATGATAGTTTTACGCTAATGTTGGATGACGAAAAGATTAACGAAGCTGCCTACGAAGGTGAGAAAGCATATCATGGAACACCATCAGGAATTGATAATACCGCTTCCACTTATGGTGGATTGATATGGTTCGTGAAAAACCTAAAGGGAGGAAAAAATATTATAGAAATCCCTCAATCAGGGAAAAAGATGCCATTAGTTATCGGTAACACAGGAATAACAGCCTCCACAGTAGAAGTAGTTGCTGATGTTCGAAAACTTAAGGAGGCTAATCCCGTAAGATTTGAAAAGATCTTTAGCGTATACCATTCGTTGGTTATAGACGCTAAAGTAGCATTATTAGAGGGTGATGCTATTAGTATCGGTAAATTAATGAATCAAAATCATAAATTACTCCAAGATATTATGGTTTCTGGAGAACTTAACGATATATTGGTTGATATAGCGTTAACCCATGGAGCTTTAGGTGCTAAAATGACGGGTACTGGTCGAGGTGGATTGGTTATTGCTTTAGCCGAAAACGAAGAAGTCCAGAACAAAATCGCTAACGCTATAGAAGCGGAAGGCTACGACGCCTGGAAAACAATGATAGGATGAGTGTAAAGTAGACTTGAAGAGCAATAAAAAAATAATTCTGTTGAAACTAGGAGGAAGTTTACTTACTGATAAAAACAAACCATTTTCAATTAGAGAAGAAGTTGTTAAAAGCGCAGTAGACCAAATAATTGAAGCTAATGAAAAACTGATTATTATTCATGGTGGTGGCTCATTTGGTCATCCCCTAGCAAAAGAGTATAGTGTTTCTAAAGGACTGGATAAATCTATTCCCAATCAAATTTATGGGGTAGCTGAAACCCACCAATCAATGAACAAGTTCAACACATATTTAATTAATCAATTCTTAGAGAAAAAATATCCTGTTTTATCGATACAAACATCTAGCGTATTTATTAAGGATTCTGATACCATCTCAACTAAATCACTAGATGTTATTGAAACTGCCTTAGATCTCGGCATAATGCCGATATTATATGGTGATATTATACTTGATAAACAGGGTTCCTTCTCGATTATTTCCGGAGACCAAATAATTTTAGAGTTATGTCAAAATCTAACTAAGTATTACGTCTCAAAAGTTGTTTTTGCAATGGAATCAGATGGGTTATATATTGTTGATGAAGATAATAAAGCAAAGTGTAATTTAGTTACAGAATGTTATTCCAACGAATTAGACAACTTAAATTTAGCAGATCTCGGTCAAAAGATAGACGTTACAGGTGGCATTAAAGGTAAACTTAGCTTCATAAGAACAATTTGTAAATCTAGAATTCCCGTTCAATTAATAAATGGATTAATCGAAGGTTATATTCATAAATCATTAACGAATCAAAATTTAAATTGTACAAATATATTAATTAATGCATAATTTTGCATTATGACTAGTAGCAAATTTGAAAAAG
>JAGXNP010000161.1 GCA_019894885.1 Promethearchaeota archaeon
GGTTAGTACTGTATCCATTATATTAGATTAATCGCGTAATTTGAATATAAAATTTCTTTTTTTTTTCTCAAATCATCAAAATTATTTTAATATCAACTAAAATTCTTAAGAGAAAATCACATTTTATTAATGAATTTTATATATATTTCGTGCTAATATAGTAATCAATGGCTAATCAAAATAATCCTTCACATAAAAAGAGTAAAACAAGTTCTTTTGGGGTATCCAAACGAGAAAGTCATGATGCTTCTCAATTTTATAATTCTAAACTTTACCAAACTTTACCAAAACCGCGAAAAACACTATATGTTGATAATTCCAGACTTATACCTGTAGATATTATTGACACTATATTATTAGGAGATAGTAAGAGAATGAATCAATTACCAGATAATTCAGTGCATCTCATGATTACGTCTCCACCATATAATGTTACAAAAGATTACGATGATGATTTAACTTTCGGAGATTATATAAAACTACTTAAGGAGGTTTTCGAAGAAACATGGCGAGTTCTAGTACCCGGCGGTAGAGCTGCTATTAATATCGCAAACATCGGTAGGAAACCATATATCCCACTACATGCATATGTAATTGAAATTATGCATAAAATTGGTTTTCATATGCGAGGTGAGATTATCTGGAATAAAGCTGCGTCTGCAGGAGTGTCTACAGCATGGGGCTCTTTTGCATCTGCGAGCAATCCCTGTCTTAGAGACGTACACGAATATATTCTAATATTTTCAAAAATTACAAATAGATTAGAAAAAGGCGAAAAAAAAAATACTATTGAAAAATCTAATTTTGTCGAATGGTCTAAATCAATATGGAATTTCTCTGCTGCTTCTGCTAAAAAAGTTGGACATCCTGCGCCATTTCCAATCGAGCTCCCTCGGCGATTAATCGAATTTTATTCTTATAAAAATGATGTTATTTTAGATCCCTTTATAGGTAGTGGCACTACTGCTCTTGCAGCAATTGAACTTAATCGACATTATGTTGGTTATGATATTTCTCAAGGATATGTTGATTTAGCGAGAAAAAAAATCAATGAAATCAAAAACCAGATTAAATTAGATAAATTTTTAGATGATTAGAAAAAACACACACATCTATTTTTTTAAATCCCATTTTGTTAGAATTATAAAATTGCTCCGGGTTTTTTTAGAATTATCCTTGCATCTACGCATATTAAGCCGTTTTCGTAAATGAAAACAGGATTTAAGTCCATCTCGTTTATTTCTTCATGTTTCATTACTAAATCGGATATTTTTAGTAATGTTTTTACGATCGCATCGATGTCCGCTTTTGGTTTACCTCGATACCCATCTAATATTGGAAATCCTTTTATCTCGTGTATTTGTTCTCGGGCGTCATATTCCGTAATTGGAGCAATTCTAAAACTTACATCTTCTAAGAGCTCAACTAAAATACCTCCAATCCCAAACATTAATGCAGGTCCAAATTGGGCATCAGTAGTCATTCCTATTATTAATTCTGTTATAGGTTCATCAGCCATTTTTTGTACACTAATTGATTTTTCACTTTGGGAGGGAATCTTCATTAAATCATCATAGGCATTAGCAATTTCAACTTCGTTATTAATATTTAATTTCACTGCTCCAGTATCAGATTTGTGTACTATGTCTTCAGCCATGAGTTTTAATACTACCGGAAAACCTATCTTTTTAGCAGCTGCAATAGTTTCTTCTTTAGTAATCGCTAATTCTTGTTCTGGAATGGGAATTCCAATTTCCTTTAGTAAATTCTTTGACTCAAATTCAGTAAGCACAGTCTGGTTTGATTCAATCTTATTTTTAAGTAATTCTGAAATATTCATTAAAATTCACTCTAATAATTTCTAATTAAAAATTAAGGTTTAAGATTTATTATAAGTAGTTAAGTTATAAAAAAAATTTAAATATAACGAGTAGTATTTTTAAAGAAAAGAAACCTTAGTTTCTAAAAAAAAAATCCGTACCTAGGAATTAATCAATAATTCATATTTTTTCTGGATAATGCAATCTAAAGCTGCAACAAAAGAGGAAAATCTTCGGATTCTATTAAAAAATTTCGTAGAATCACGAGATGATGTTAAGATAGCTTTCATTTATTCAAATGATGGCTTATTTTTAGCAAAATATGGAAAAACCGAAGGTACAATAGAAGAAGACCAGGAGAAAGAGGAAGTTTATGGTGCATTTACTGCTATCGTAGAAAATTTACTAGATAAAATAAGTTTGGAATATAAATCTGGTCGTTATGGTAGTGGTTCGTTTGAAACTGACGATAATCGCATCATTTACTTGGAAGCGGGATTTGAAGCAATCCTCTTATTGGTCTGTGATTATGAAATAAATTTAAACAAATTCTTTCCAATTGCATATCTTGTTGTCGAGAAGATTACTCAGTTACTCGAAGACAGCTTTGATTTTAAATATAATTCCCTAGATATTCCAGATCTAAACATTAACGATACCTTTTCTTTAGGATTAGATAAGTTTTCAATTCAAGAATCAACACCTATCGTAAATGGAGTAAAGTTAACTCATCAATTTACGAAAGAAAAACGTATAGAAAAATTATTTAAATTAATTATACTCGGTTCGGCAGCAGTTGGAAAAACCACCTTAGTAAATCGTTTTTTGAAAAAAGAAAACATCATTGATTATAGACCGACATTGGGTATATGTCTTTCTACACAACAGTATTATGTCCAGGGCTTTAAAAATGATGTTATAAAGTTTTTAATTTTCGATTTAGCGGGGCAAAGTTATTTCAAACGCGTTAGGAGAGAATATTACAAAGGTGCAAACTGCGCATTTATAGTTTACGACGTAACTAGAAGAGATACTTTTGAAGAAGCGATAAATTCTTGGTTTGAAGATGCGAAAAAAGAATTAGGAAATATTCCCTTTGTTCTCATCGGAAATAAAATCGATAAAGAAGATGAAAGAGAGATAACTAAAGAAGAAGGATTAGCAAAAGCTAAAGAAATTAAAAGTTTTTTCATAGAAACTTCAGCATTACATAACATAAATGTTCAAGACACATTCAAAATTATCGGGATAGGATTGTTCTTTAAACACTTTGAAGAGGACGATAGTTAAATAAAAAACAAAAACCTAATTTTATAAATGGAATTCTGTTCCGACGATTCCTAAAGTATGTGATGGGTGCCTAGACATAAGCTTATTAAATTTAAAACCTGTACAATGCATCCCACAAGTAATTTCTGGACTTAAAGTTTCAAAAAATTTCACCTTTTCCTCAATTTTCTCAATTGAATTCCATTCTTCGTGGAATCCACCAATAACGGCATATATCTTATCTACACCTGTTAATTTTTGACCGTGTTTGATCGTGTTTATTATTCCACAATGTCCACACCCTGTTAAGACTACTAATCCTTTACCCTTCACATTTATGTAAATTGAGGTTTCATCTCTAAAATAATGATCAACAAATTCTTTCTTACTTTTTTGAATGTAAATCCCTTTTGTTCTTTCATTTTTATCGAATAATTCAATTTCGCCGCTTGTTAAAATCCCTTTAAATAATCTTTGGGGCTCTTTTGTCTCTATAAGGTTTAATCCATATTGATCTACAAGATTAGTAATCATATTTTTACTGAGTAAAGGTAATTTTTTGTTAATACTAAGTTTCCCCTCTTTACCTAACGTTCGTAAAGATTCTCCTAATACATTAGCTGGAATTTCTTCCCCAGATTTCATAATTGCTATGTAATTTTGACTAAAACAAATAGGATTCAAATAAATTTCTGTACCTTTATTGAATAACGGGAAGACTTCTGATATCCCACCAAAATGATCAAAATGTCCATGACTCAAAACAAATTTTTCAACTTCCCCTAAATTCACTCCTAATTGCTTACTATTATGAACTATAGCTTGAGATAATCCTCCAGTATCCATTAAAAATAAATGTTTTTCCTCATTATCTACGATACTAATACTCATAGCTAATCCGTGTTCTCCAACTACTCTATTAGCAGTAGCTCCTGGTTGGGTAACCTTCCCCTTAAACTTTTCTTCAGCTAATAAAGTGAGAGATACTTCATTTGTTGATAGAACTTTAATAGTTACTTTCCCACTTTCCATCCCCTCAGATATATCTATACTCACTTTTATCACTTTTTAGATTAATTTTTGGATAATTATTCTTAATTTTCTTTTTATTTAAGTATTAATTAAGAAGATTTTCAAAATTGAGATTATCCGCCGAAGGAATCGATTTAAAATAAATAAAAAAATAAAAGTTATTTTTAGTTTAAATTGAAATGGCAATTACTTTTTTTGCCATATAGGGTTTTTTGCTTGGTTTCTTCTCTTTAAATATTTCCTAGACTCTTCTACAGGAATGATAAATATTGAACCTAAAAATATCGCGGCCCAGTAATACCATCGATCCATCGGAACTGCTTTAAAAGCGATTCCTAAAGGTGTATATAGGATTAACAAGTGAAGCCCGAAAGATAATCCTACTGCCCAAAATAAGTGCTTATTTGGAAATTTCCACATAGGTTTAAATTCTGAAGTACAGGAAAATACAAAAAACAATTCAAAGAAAACTACATTAGTAAAAATTATAGTTTGAACGACTGCGATTTGATATTCTGTTGCCGTATATAGCACACCAAATATTTCAGTACCAGTGAGGAAACGGGAGTCAGTTAATGACCAAAGTGGAATAAGATTAGTCCAACATATTACATAGAGCAATACATCTGTGAGTGCAGCAAATATAGCGGCAATAAATATTGCGCCTCTAATATCATGGATCATATTGAAACCCTTCCGAGGCTTAAATTTCATCACATCTGGATCTGTTGGAGTTAAACCAAGCACCATTGCGGGAATCCCATCTGTTGCGATATTTAGCCAGAGAATTTGTATTGCTTCAAGTGGTTGAGCGAGAAATATATTTACAAATACTTTGATTAGAATCCAAGCAGTTAAAATCATGACGATCTCGTCAAAATTAGCAGAGAGCATATATCTAAAAAAGTTTTTTGTAGTTTCAAAAATTCCTCGTCCTTCTTCAATTGCGTTGACTATTGTAGAATAATTATCGTCAATTAAAATCATGTCTGACGCTTCTTGAGTGACTTCAGTTCCTTTTAACCCCATTGCTACGCCAACGTTGGCCCCTTTGACAGCTGGAGCATCATTTACTCCATCTCCTGTCATTGAAACGATATTTTGTGCTTTTTTCAAAACTTGAAGAATTCTGAGTTTATGCTCCGAAGTAACTCTAGCAAATACATCTACATCATTTACTCTCCTTGCTAAAGTTTCTTCAGACATTTTCTCTATCTCTGCTCCTGTAACAGCATCATCCCTTTCAGTTAAACCGATTTGTTTTGCAATAGCAATAGCGGTAATTTTATGGTCTCCAGTTATCATAATTGTTCTAATGCCTGCTGTTAAGGCTTCTGCAATTGAATCCTTAACTTCGTCTCTAGCTGGGTCAATTATCCCTACCAAACCAATATATGAATAATCTTTTTCCATGTCATCTTCTGTAAAATTATCTGGTAAAGGTTTATAAGCCAGTCCAAGAACTCGAAGTGCGTTCCTTCCAAATTCTTCATTTTTTCTCAATATTATATCTTTAACTTCGTTAATTGGTTTTTCTTCACCGTTAAGGAGCGCTTTACTCGCATTTTTTAGTAATATGTCTGGAGCACCTTTGAGAAAGGAATAATTCCTTCCATCTATCTTTACTGCAACGGACATCATTTTCCTATCAGAACTGAATGGGATTTCAGTGAGTTTCTCAGCCTTACTATCGAGCTCCATCTTCATGGCTAATACTTTTAAGCAAATTTCAGTGGGATCTCCTACAACGAGAGTTTCTCTACTGTCGTCACCTTTTAGATTAACATTTGAGTTGTTGCAAAACATTCCTACTTCTAAAAATCGCTTTAAATAAGGCGTAATTGGAAGCGGATTACCTGACGCGTCAATGATCTTTCCCTCAATAGCGTAACCTACGCCTTCAACATCGTATTCTTTACCTCCAAGAAAAATTTTCACAACAGTCATTTCGTTTTTCGTTAAGGTTCCCGTCTTATCAGAGCAAATAATATTAACCCTTCCTAAAGTCTCGACAGCTGTAAGTGTTTTAACAAGTGCATTTTTATCCGCCATTTTGCGCATTCCTATTGACATAACAACAGTTATTACTACTACTAATCCTTCAGGCACCGCAGAAACCGCTAAACTAATAGCAATCGTGGCGGCTGCTATGATTTCTTCGATTTCTTCTTGCTGGAAATCTAATCCTTCTGTTGATACAATAATGATGAACTCTATAAGAAAAACAGCTAAACAAATGATTATAATTATTTTTCCGAGTTGTCTTCCGAAACGATCGACTTCTTTTTGGAAAGGACTTTGTTCAGGTTCTGCCTCTTGAATCTTTTCAGCTATTTTTCCAATTTCGGTATTCATTCCAGTTGTTATAGCTATAGCCTGACCATTTCCTCGAGTGATTATTGTATTGCTATAAGCTATGTTAGTTCTATCTGCTAAAATCAGGTCTTGATCAACAATCTTAATAGTTTTATTTACAGGAGCGGATTCCCCTGTCAAAATTGCTTCATCAATGTATAATGAATAGGCTTTAGTCAATCTGGCATCAGATGGTAATTTATCACCCTCGTCAAGTTGCAAGATATCACCTGGAACTACATATTTTACATCAATTTCTTTTACTATACCATTTCTCTTAACCTTCGCGTTATGTGGAGCCAATTTTTTCAAACTTTCAATTGCTTGTTCAGCTTTATATTCCTGATAAAAACCTAGGATCGCATTAAGAATCAATATTATAAAAATTACAAGCGCATCCAAGAATTCTGAAGGTTCTCCACCAATAGATAGTTCGTAAAAGCCAACAAATATGGATATTGCGATAGCCACCATCAATAAGTATATCAAAAAATCCTTAAATTGGTTTAATAGTATTTGCCAAGCGGAAATTTTTTTAGTTTCTTGAAGTTCGTTGAAACCAAAAATTTCTAACCGCCGTTGCGCTTCTTCTTCAGTTAGACCATTTTCCAAGGATGTATTTAGTGTATTAGCGACTTCATCAATTTCTATAGCATGAGCATTAATTTCTTTTGTTTCCATAAGACATCAAATTTTAAATTCGTTTATAAAAATACATTTAATTTAAATTATAAACTAATTATTTCAATTTATAATTTTATAACATATAAAATAGAATATCCTAAAAAAAATTACTGGTAATCAACGTTTAAATTATCATTTTCAAGAAAAGCATTGGAATATATAATTCAAGAACAAAAAAAAAATAAATCAGAACAATTAGTA
>JAGXNP010000162.1 GCA_019894885.1 Promethearchaeota archaeon
GTAAATGATGGGTTGTCAACCACGCCCTCGCCAAATTCCATAGTCCCGTCGTGGGCTTTTAACCAAAACTTAGCATCGGCATCAGTTATATTCATCTGGATAGTAATATCCATATCCTCTAATTCCTCTTTTAAATCTTCGTTCTCTTCAGCTACTTGCTTAAAGAGCTCGTAAACTTTTAGAGTGTCTTTCACGTCAGATGCGGCAGCGCCAGCATCTATTGCTTCCTTAATTTCTTTTAATAATGCTTTATCAACCATTATTGTTAAACCTCTTTTTAAATTCTTTTTTTCATTTGGTATAAAATTATATAGTGATTATAGATAAGATATTTTGATATAAAAACCTTTAATCGTTTTCTCTACAAATTTCATAAAGTTTTTATACACATTTGGGGATTCTGGGCTAGATTTGAATAATTTTGTCAGTTTTTCAAAGATATTAAAAAGTGTAGGTTTTAAATAATAGATTATATCAGATTAAAAGATGGCGCCCACACCGGGAGTTTCATCGCGTGTGGTTTTCACACGCGGATTTGAACCCGGGTCGCAGGAGTGACAGTCCCGAATGCTGGACCGGACTACACTATGTGGGCTTATTTAATAAAAAACAGATTGAATCTATATTAATATAACAAAAAAAATAATTCCAGATTTAAAAATTTTATTTAAATTACTCTCTTTGCTATTATCCTACGAAAAGAAATGGATTTTTTGACATTAATTAATAGAGAGGACATTTTTACTTCATATTTTCGCATAAAATTATTAAAAGCTTGAAGGATTGAACATTGTATGGTAGATGAGGATATTAAATTCATTGAAACGCAAAAGATCGATTTAACTGATGTTAAATTAACAGGAAGAATTTTAGATATTGGAGGTGGAGGAGAAGGAATTATTGGTCAGTTAAAAGGTGAGAGCGTAATCGCAATCGATCGTCGCGAATCTGAACTTAAAGAAGCGCCCCTTGGAGATTATTTAAAAATAATTATGGACGCAAAAGATCTAAAATTTTTAGACGAGTCTTTTGATACAGCAACTGCTTTTTTCACTTTAATGTATGTTCCCATCGAAAATCATCAAAAAATTTTTCAAGAAATACACCGAGTATTAAAAAAAGGCGGAGAATTTTTAGTTTGGGATTTTCCAATTCCAAAACGAGATACTCCTGAAAAAGAGTTTTATGGTCTACACCTTGAAGTCAAGATTAGAAAGAAAAAGATCTCAACGGGATATGCTACGAGATGGGTTAAAGAGCAAGATATAGAATACTATACAAACCTAGGTGCCTTTAATGGATTTAGTGTTGTAGAAAAATACCCCCTCGATGGAATCTTTTATATTAGATTCAGGAAGGAATGATAATTTTTGATTTTTCATCTTTATTTTTTTATAAAAGCCGTTTTTCAAGATAAAAAAATTCCGATCTTAATATTGCTATAATCTTTTATCGGAATAAAAACAAATATATAGCTGTCCTATTACTTTTAGATATAGGAATAAGGCTTTTTTAGAAGAGGTATACATCTACTAGTTTAATCTAATGTCGGGTCATAACCCTTTTATTTCGATTTTGGAAAATTTGGATGCAAACGGTGTTAAATTTGAACACGTACTCGATAAAATCATTAAGGGAGTTGTAAAAATCATGAATAGCACTGAAGAACTCAAGGAAGAATTAATAGGTTATGATGGCATTTATCAAACATATGTAATTGATGTAGATTTTAATTATTGGTTGGAAGTGTCAGACGGCAGGCTTCTTTACGAAAAAGGGGTCAATCCCCAAGCGTTATTTACTATCACCTTTACTAAAGATTTAATAATAAAAATTTTAAGAGAAGAAATAAGCGGTACTGACGCTTTTATGAAAGGAAAAATTAATGTTGAAGGATCTCTCTCCCAAGGTTTAAGATATATAAAGCTCTTTCGTCTTTTTGAAAAATATTTAAGAAAAAAAAACGGTTTCAAGTGAATAGCTTCTCTACTAGCAAGCACCTTTTACTTATTAGAAAGATGTAAAAATTTTATTATAAAAGAAGTGGGCCTAGCAGGATTCGAACCTGCGACATCCCAGTCCGAAGCCGGGTACCCTATCCAGACTAGATTATAGGCCCGTAAAAAGGATAAAATCGTGTCTATGATAAATTAATTCTATGTTTCTAAATAATTTTACTAAAACACTAAAGGAGAATATAGAATTTTTACTCTATTTTCTCAGCTAAGTAATCCATAGAAACGAGAAAGATTTTCCATAAATTTCTTGCATGGATAGCGTCAGATAGATTGCCGTTGATCTTAATCAAACCTCTCATAAACGCATCAGGTACCTGCACTTTTCGGATTAAAATTTTCCTCATAATATTTTTTGTAAGAATACAATGAAGAATCTCGACATTTTCTGAGTTTTCCTCATAGAAAGAGTTATTAAACGATAATGATGTTCCTTTTTTCTTAATCCAAATGTTATAATCGATATCATAGATGTAGATATGGTAAATAATGTCGTCGTATAATTTTAACTCATATTTAAAATCCTCGGATTCATTTGCGATTTTGATTGCTACCTCAATAAACTTATCTATCGTAGCCTTAAAGGAAGTCTTTGGCGATTCCAATAAATTCAGTATCATTAAAATTGTATTTGAGTCAATCATGTCGAGTTTGAGTGTTCTGAAAGCCTTTATGGTTAGATCTTAAATATATTTACTTTTATGTGTATTTATTCTTGATTCTATATATTTTTATATAATATTTCGATGTATACAAGCGGTAATCATGGTTCTAGTTCAATTTATATATTGACTGATTATAACAAATATTGAAAAAACACACACACAAAAAATATTTTGGTATGCAAAAATTGTAAAGAAACAATCAATGATAATCTTGAATGTGATTTATGCTGTATGGCTATAGAACGATTAATTGAAAAAAAATTTGATAAACACTGAAAACTGACTCGGAGTCTTTTTTTTATATCACTTTAAGTTTTTGGTTTTTATTTTGTGCCCAAAAAGATAATTGTTTACATTTTTTTTAATTTTCTAATGGTTTTTTACAACAAAAAGAGAAACATTTAAATATAATGAACACAATTATGATTATAACACCCTATTTTTTACCACAAAAAACAAAAAAATAGAATAAAAAATGATAGTATTAGAGAAGGGTCATCAGGATTTATTGGACAATCCAACCGAAATGGATTTATTGGGTGTTGGAATAGTATCAATAACTGAAAAAAATTCTAAAATAATATACAATAAAGGAATCAGCCGTTCTCTTATGAAAGATCTTATAACACTTTATCATCCCGATATTTTAGAAAAGAAAGAGGGAAACTTAATTGATCTTCTTGGAATTTTTACTGTTTCTATTCATTTCTATTCTTTAGATACGGAAAGTATCGCAATTTTCTATGTCAGTGAAAAGGATACTCTCATCAATTACGACATCATGACTTCAGTTTCAAGAAGGTTAGCCCAAATGTATTATTCTAATGCTCCTTTATCTTCGATTAATGATATGTGTAATATGATAATTCCTCGTTTTGAAGGATTATCTGCTCTTTTTATAATAAGCACGACTGGACATACATTATTTGCTAAAATTAGAGACGATAAAGCATTAATATCAGAAAATTACATTCAGATTGGGGGATTTCTTTCAGCTATTATAATGTTTTCAAATGAAGTTATCGGAAAAAACTCCGGAGATACACTTCAGGCTATAAACTTTGAAAACCAACAATTTATCATCTCGGTCAAAGATGACATAATTTTTGCGTGCCTTTTAGATATTTCGCTTAAATCTGACAATTTTGAGCGATATATGGATTTGATTGCAGAGGAATTTTTAGATCAATTTAGTGCTAGCGTAAAAGATTTTAATGGAGATCTAAACCAGTTTCATAGGTTCAAATTGGTAATTGATAAATATTTTTGTTTATAGTCGGCTCATCTTAATATATAAAAATAAACTATACGAGATACTAGTACTCTAAATAAATCTCACCCAAACATATTTATAATTCAAATTTATAAAATAATATAGATGATGCTGACAATAGATTTGGACACTATTCTAAATAATTTAGTAAATGATTTAGGGCCGTCAGTTTACTTCGTCTTGATTTCTTCCTTGAATGGGGTAATAATGAAATCATATATTAATGAGGCCGAGTTTAACAAAGCCTCAATCTCACTAAACATATCTCAGCTTTATGAATTAGCAGAAGAAACTGCCGAAAGTATAGGATTACACAGTCCAGATTTTAATATAACTCATTCTGATAACTATTATATCCTTTCAATAAAAATAATTGAACATTTGATTGTCCTTTTAACAGAGGACCAAGTAGAAGTGAAAGATATTTTTAGAATCATAAATCAGTCAGTGAATCCTACTTAGGAAGTAAAATTTTGTGCTTTAATTTTAAAAATTATCCAATAAATCCCTATTAAAATCAACTGTTATTTTTATTTTAGAATGATAAATTAAATATTGGTCTCTTTAACTCATATATATTGCATCCATCTTCAAATTGTAAGAATTATTTGTATAAAATTATAGAATAGTATAAATATAAAATTGAAAAATCATGAAATATGAATCAAACCAATATTCAGAAGGCTTTAGTATCTGTTCTCTAATCATAGCCGGTATGTTTCTTTATTGGGGATTTAATACTCTCATTGAAGATATATATAACTGGTGGTGGTGGTTTGGATTTTTATGGATTGCGATTGGATTATCAATAATTTCGAGTCAAATTTATAAGCTTACAAGTAGAAGCAAGTTAAGAAATATCGTTAAGCTCGAATTTGAAGAAAATCCTACGGCTTCTATTGAACAAATCGCCACTAATACAGGGATAACAATTAAAGATGCTCGAGCAATAGTATTAGATCTCAAGGCAAGAGGTGAATTGAGGGGTAAATTCTCTACTAAAACTGGCGAGGCAAAGAATGTAGAAGTTACACCTTCCAATCAACCATCATCTCAAGAGAAAGGGATTTATTGTTCTAACTGTGGAACCTCCGTAAAACGTGAAGGAACCGCAGTATATTGTGCTTATTGTGGAGCAAAATTGTAATTAACTTATAACATTAAACTTATTTTTTTCATATCTCATATTTAAAATTCAATTTTAATTCTTCATTAATTTAATTCATTAAGGAAAGAAAATTATTTAGCAATGAGATTGTAATTGATTATAATTAATCATAATAAATAATCTATCGAATAATTGAGGATCTTAACATGGGAAAAATGTTAGCAGCAGTATTTCATAAAAGTAATAAACTAGGTGGTGATATTAAATTAGAAGAAGTTGACCTACCTTATGTTACAAAAAGCAATCAAGTATTAGTGGAGATAAAAGCTTGTGGGATTTGTGGTACCGATTTAAAAATAATAGAGGGAGGGCATCCTGCTAATGACAATACAATTTTAGGACATGAATTTGCAGGAATAGTCAGAGAAGTCGGAGAAAGCGTTCAAGATTTAGAAATTGGTGATAAAGTGGTTGCTGATCCAAATGAAAAGTGCGGGTATTGCATTAATTGTAGGAGGGGTCTGTCAAATCTCTGTGAATATATGGCATCTGGAACAACATTTGGTATATTTCAAGATGGCGGATTTGCGAAATACTGCGTGTTACCTAGAAGTTCTTTATTTAAACTGCCTAAAAAAATTGATTTAATTGCTGCTTCCTTAATAGAACCTCTTTCTTGTGCAGTTCATTGTCATAACATCGCAAATGTCAAGGAATCCGATAATGTAGTAATAATTGGAGCCGGTCCTATGGGATTAATTATCGAATCGGTTATAAGAAAGCATCCAATCAAAAGGCTGATCAGTATAGAAATTGATGAATGGCGTGGTCAAAAAGCACTAGATTTAGGAGCGGATTTGTTAATTAATCCAGATACTTCGAATGTGCAGAAAGAAATCATGAAATTTACTAACAACGAGGGAGCGGATGTTATAATTGATGCTGTTGGAATTTCTAAAACGTTTGAAATGGCAACTAATTTTTGGGCCCCCGGTGCTCGACTTATTTGTTTTGGACAGGATAATCGCGCGGAAGCAAAAATAAAACCAAACGACATTGTTAGGTATCAAAGACAAATATTAGGATCGTATATAGGTTATGCTGAAGATTTCTTAGATGCAATTGAACTTGTTGCTAATAAAGCAATAGACATTGATAAACTCATCACTGAAGTCATTCCTTTAGAAAAATTAATCTTAACTGGTTTTAAACTAATGAAAGAAAGAAAATGTGTAAAAATTATTGCTTTACCATAATTTAGTTTATACCTTTCTTTATGTTGGAGGAACTTAAATGAGTATCCCTCCATACATCTATACACCTAAAGTATTATCGTTTTTTACAAAAAAGTAAAAAATCAAAATGAGCAATCATTTAAAATATCGGAATTTTATTATTAGTTATAATGTAAAACTAAGCTTCTTTTAAAAAAATATAAATATAAATTGTCTTATTATTTTTTAAGATGCGTTGATTAAGCAGTGTTTTTTGATAAATTATGATAATTTTAATGAAAATTAGAAAAATATTATGAACAAGAAAAAAAGTTCATAGAATATTCAATAATAAAATTTAGGGGATAGCATGGTTAAAATAATAAGAATTAATAGAAAATATTTCATTCTTTTAATTTTATTAATTCTAATTTCTAATTTATATACGCTAACTTTTCTTTCACATACTTACTTAAATATAGATGATGATAGTTATATTTCTGATCAAATAACTACTGATCCTATATCACTTAAATCTTCTTCTACAATTGAAAGTTGGAATATTACAAAAGAAGAAACCAAAGATACAACCGATTTTATTGCTAATATGCCTTCGGTTCGCCCCGATGGAGATTTATACATTGCCCAAATAGCAATAGATGATGATACAACTATTTCTACAATTCCAAGCGGTTGGACGCAAATTGAAAATTTATATTACGGTGGTACAGGTCCTGTTAGGTTTGCTACATACTGGAAAATAGGTATTTCAGAACCAGCAACATATACATGGAGTTCTTCCTTGCCCGTGTTATGGATTGGAGCAATTCTTCGTATTAGTAGATTTGATCTTAACAATCCAATCCACACATCGGATGTTTCAATAGGAAAGAGTGCATTTCCTACCGCACCTTCAGTTAATACGATGATTAATAATTGCTTAATCCTACGTATGTTTGGAGCAGATAATGATGAGATAGACCCAACATATTGGCCTAGTGGGACGACTCCTATATTTCAAAAAGACTTGGGTTTTAATTCAATAATAAGCGCTGCTGCTTATCATAATCAATC
>JAGXNP010000163.1 GCA_019894885.1 Promethearchaeota archaeon
TAATAAAGGAGCTAGCTTTGGAGGCTGGATGATAACATGTTTAATCAGTTCTTCAGCTTTAGGAGTACTAGCATTCATTAATCCTAGTACTTTGTTATATTATGGTATTATGGTATTAGATCCAGTTATGTTATTAATCACATTAAGTATAAGTGCCGCGATAAACGGAGTATTTTACGGATGTTTCGCACTTTTATTTACTAAAACTGAAATGTACTAATTTATTTCTTTGTTTTTTTTTCTTTTTTCTGTTTATGAGCTAAAATTGAATGAATTCCAAAAAGTAGATTGAAAAACACAAAAATTATAAACAACCCTCCTGCTTGTAGGATTTGCATCTCCTCTGCAACAATTTTTGGCACGATTTTTGAAACTTGGACATAGATTTTCATGATTATAAGAAATAATGCTATTGTATCTACTTTGAGGAACTTTAATTTTGTTTGAATATAACCAGCTCTCGAATAAACTGTTCCTAATATATATAAAAACAAGAACCAATCAACGAAAAAGGAGATTAACACATAAGTTGGATCCACTGATGCAGAGCTGAAGTAAGCACCATATAGATAATCAATAAGAATATATAACGCGTAAAATAGAGTTAACAAGAAAAATAGAGAAATGTAAGCCGAAAACTTTTTAGTGACAATTAAGCGAACAATAATAATTACAGTTAAACTCACATTTACCCAAAATAGAATTTGAAGTATACGGATTACAACTAGAAATAATAGAGTGGGTGTATTGCTGAAAAATCTCAATATAATTATTGAAAACCACAAGTTTAACAGAAAAAAAATGAAAAATTCTAGTAATCGTGTTAAGATACGACTTTTCTCCTTTTTATATAGATAATCGTCTACCTTGGTTGAAGAATCTATGCAAATTTTGAATGCAAAAAAAGCAGTAAAGAACTGGTTTACCGTTAAAGGGATAATGAAGAATAATTCTGAGGTTATAAAAAAAACTAAACGGTTTAAAATAAAGGTTAAGAATATCGTAATTGCATAAATAATGAAAATTACCGATTTTTTTAGCTGGTCAATAGGTTTTATAAATGAAATTAGAAAGAGTATCATCGCGAAGTATAATAAGCTTCCGCCAAAAATGAGCACAGACAATCCAAGAATTACACTAGAATAATACGAATTAATTAAAATTAATATCCATGTAAGAGTAAAGGCACTAATTATAAAAACATATAAAGGTTTTTTAAACACTCCCTTCAATCCAGATATAAATTTCATGAAATCTACTCATCTCTAATTCGTTATAATTAATATTTGTTCTATTTAATTTATTTTAATGCTTCCACTATTATTTTATATTTCAGTTTGCGGTTATTAATCCATTAACATGTAGTTCACACTGAGTTTAATATAAGAAAAACACTAGTATATGCAAAATTGAGATTATAGGTCTAGTAAGCCTCTAAATTAGACATTTCAGTAGATATTTATGAAAGTTACCGACAAAATTAGAAACAATGTAGCAGTCTCAAAAAATGTGTAGTTTAATAATATAATATTTTAGATTAAAGTGATCACATGAGTTCGGGTAAAGCTGATATTAACTATTCCATTAAAATTCTCGACAGAACTGATTATACAAGCGTTCCTGTTTTACCCGTCCTGGAGAAAAAGGATTTCTTTAAACTAAATGAAAGCTGTTTGGACGGCAAACTCACTAAGTGTTACGGTAAAATTGTAAATGTCCACTCATACTTACTAAATAACGAGGAATTAACAAATACCCAGAAGTTGGATTATTGCAGTATTGAAAGATATTTTATGAAAGCGTATCTTAAAGAAATGATGAAGAAAGTTTAAGCGATCAAAAATTTTGAATTTTTAAGCTAACAGGAGTCTAAAAACTCAATGTAATCGCAATATAAGGATACACTTTTCGCTGCGTCTCTTAATGAAAAAAAATACAAGACCCTTTCATCGTGGAGTGTTTTTTTAACCGTTGAAAATCGGTTGGTAAGGTCCGTTGAGTCAGCTATGCTTGGTAAACAAAACATAAATGGTTTCTTTGTTGATTTCTGAATTTTAATCATCTGTTTGAAAATGTGATTATAGATGAAATGTGGCCAAAGGGGAATCACTATAATATTAATGTTCGGATCGTTTACTACGATCTCAATACATTTTACGAATACATCTACGACAAAACCAAGGGCACCTAAATCCACGGGATTCTTCACATTTACATTTTCATATGGAAGTATTTCGCTAATTTTCTTTTGAGAATCTAAGGTTAACTCTGGAATTTTTAAATTGTGAAAATTGAATAAATCTGTTGTATTCACGCTAGAGCCGCCACCAGGAGTAATTATTCCTACATTTCTACCTTGAGGGATATATTTTGGAAATAACAATTCAAATGTTTTAATAGTGTTCCAAAATTCTTCGTTATCCCTAACTATAGTCGCACCAGTTTGCTTAGCCATTGAATGCCATAGCCTTAAATCACTTGCTATGGCGCCAGTGTGGGAAAATGCTGCTCTCGAGCCATCGTCAGTATACCCTCCTTTCCATATAATAACTGGTTTGCTTTTTGTAGTTTTTTTTAGCTCTAAAAAGAATTCATGGCCCTTAGCAGAACCGAATGACTCTAAGTAGGCTGCGATTACCTGAGTTGTGGAATCATTGTGATAGTGTTTCAGAAAGTCAATGCAATTCAGGTCTATTTGATTACCAAATGACACCCCGTACCTAAACCTTATATCTCTTTTATATCCTACATCTAATAACTGGCTCATATGCCCCCCAGATTGTGACATGAATGAAACTTGCCCAGGAGCATTCCTTTTAGCACTAAACGAAAATGCCATACCTTCAGCTGCGTTAAATGGTCCCAAACAATTCGGGCCTATAACTCTCGTATTGGATTTTAAAATAATATGTTTTAATTCTTTTTCTAATTTTAATCCCTCGACATCCCCCGTTTCAGAAAAACCAGATGCAAAAATTACTACCCAAGGAATATCCTTCTCTACACATTCTTTTAAAACTTGCGGGATATATTTAGTTTTTACAGAAATATACGCAGTATCTATATGAACTGGAATATTTAAGACCGATTTATAGCATTTCCAATCGAGAACTTTATCATATTTTGGATTTACGGGATAGAATGTGTCTTTCCATTTCGAAGTTTTAAACGCTGATAAATATAACATCGCCCCAAAAGCAGATTTCTCGCTAGCTCCGATAAAAGCGATATTGATTGGATGAAATAAGGTTTTGAACTTTTCAAAATCGAGATCTTTAACTGGCATTTATGTATTCATGTAAGAAAAAATATCAACTGATTTATTATTTTTGAAAATTTAGATTGTTCTATCCCTTTACAAGTTTGTCTCAATACTTTCGAACAAAACCAAATATTTACGAGGAATATTATGAATCTAAATCGTAATTATTTTTTCCAAAGAATAAATCAGGATAAACCGGTTCAAAATTCTCATTAAATAATTTATGATTCCGCCATTTCTTATCTTTAGCGTTCCAAATTAGATTGGTTAAAGGGTTGTAGGTCTCTAAAAATTTCAATCCATTGAATGTAGATTTTATTAAATTCTCCCCATCAACTAAATCGTTTAAGATCAGAAAATGATCAATTTCCATGTATTCAAAAAGCAGATCGAAAAGTTTCTCGAATTCATCAATTTGGCAATCGGGGAAATAAAGTTTAATCATTATACCATTCTCGAATTTCATTATATTCTCAAATCCATGTATGTAATATTCTCCTTCCATTTCAAAGATGAACCCGATGTTGAAAAAGCTAAAAATCTTAAGAATTGATTCGTTATTTTCTTTTTTAACGTCTGGTAAAATGATTGTAATCTCTTCCACTAAGTCTAAATTCTTTAAAGAAATAGAAGGTTGTATTAATCCTTTCTTTAACAATTCTATTATATTTGTATTTATTTTAAAATAACGTCTTGTTAAGAAAGATTTAATATCCAACGATTTCCAGTTATAAATCTGAGATAGCGCTTTAAATTCAGAAGAGTTGGGGCCATGATAATTTGAACTGTTTAAATCACCAATGTTGAACTCCTTTAAATCAGGAATTTGGACTTTATAATCAGGATTAAACAATACATTTTGGAAATATATCTTAAACCGATTTGGGTCAAGATCCCAACCTTCAGAGCTCAAATTGTAATCGAAATGCAAAATTTGATAGAACTTCTTAATGAAAAATAAGCAATATTCTCTGATGATTTTTTTTGACTTCGTCAGCCAATTTAAATATGAAACTATGCCCGGATTACGATAGGGATAAATATATTGGATCAAAAATGAATTGGAATTATCGATCTGTGCGGGATAGCTAATTGATTGGAACGCGTTATTCAATAAAAGTTTGAAATTAATTTTTTCGATATCTGTGGGATAAAAATATAAGAAATATTGACTAATTCCAAAATTTTGAAAGGATGGTATGATATCAATTGAATTGATGCAATTTTTAAAGAAAAAATTGTCTTGAGATTCCTTAAACTCGTCAATGTTTAGTATGTTTTTACCTAATAGAGTATGAAATTCGAATAATATTCGTAGAATTTCTGAACTTAAATCTATAGTTTCGTTTCTTACACGATCCTCAACCTCTTTAATCAAGTAAGAAACATCTTTCTCATCAGACCAAAATCGTTTCTGCTGCATATTTTGGATTTCTGGAAGCGGTTTTTGCACATCACCAATAATATTTCTAACATTAAGGAAAAATTGTTTAAAAAGATCTTTTGTATAGAAAAACTTTTTCTGTTCTAAATCGTAAAAAACTTTGCGTGAAAACGCTTGTTGAAAATTGCTCCACAAATATCTTTTAACACTAATCAGATTTTCTTTAAAAAGATTAATCAATAGTGATATAAATGTCCCCTTTTCACTGTTACTTAAGTATGGAATTAATAAAGCTATATTTAGTATTTCTCCAGAAGCAATCCCTAATCTTTTTGATATGAAGGATATTTTTTTAAGATTATCTAAAGTTTCCTCGTTATTTTTTAATAAAACGATAAAAACTTGAACCATTGAAACTAATATATTATCGGTTAAATTTGGTTTAATTACAGGCGGTTTGCTATTTAAATAACAATCTAGCTTTTCCTCAATTAATTGATATGTTAGATCCGATAATTCATAGCTTTCATATGAGCTCATTAGTTTCTCTTCCTTCGATTTGTAAATTGTGTCTATCAATGATCTGTTTTTTACAATCATACGAATCGATTGCATTGAAAAGATCTTCAAATCATTACAGGATCTAATTACTTTGAAAAAACTGGTATATTTGTTAATTTCTTCCTCAAAATTCTCTTTTGATTTAAAATATATCGGTAGAAAATGGTTAAATATTGCCTTTCTAATTGTTGAATTTTTAAAGGTAATATTATTTTCGATTGAATTTGATACTCCTTGTCTATTAAAATGTTCATGAAATTTGAAGATGCTGTTGATAGAAGGATTTTTTGTCAAAATTTCTTTAATTACTTTAAAAGTAACGATGTAATCATTAAGCATATTTTTAATGTAAAAGAATCCAAAGGATTCATTAATTTTTAAAAACTCAAGAAAACTATTCTTGAGTTTTAACGAAAGATGAATGACTAACAAATTTGTTTTTAAATCAGTAATAAATTTCCTTTGACTAATAGTTTCGTTGATAAGATCAGTCTTTAATAATTTAAGAGTTCCAGCTCTTCTTTCGAAATTAAATCCAGTCTGTGAAAAGTAACGAATCCTATCAATTATTAACCAATCGAGAAGTGACAAATTAGGCATAACTACCTCTTTTGCATATGCAATCGGAGAACCCAATTCATATTTAATGTCATAGAACTTATGATTTCTATTAAGAATAGTTTTCCTATTATGATATTCTCGAAAATAATTTAGGTTAACAAAATTTCCAACACTTTCAAGAACACTTAACCTAATTTGAAGAGTATATTCATAATCTCTGAACTTCTTGAGATAAATTTTTAAATCATTAAAATAAATTTTTGGTATTACAAAATATCCTTCAATTTCGAATCCGAAACTATTTCTGGAATCCTTAAGAAGAACAAAAAAGGGTAGCTCATTTATGAATTTAGCTATTTCAGACCTCTTAATGATCGGGTTGAATTTAAAGCAGCAATTTATTGAGAGTATATTCAGCGACGGCCAGTTTATTTTATAACTTGGAGATAGAGAACTGAAATTTTTAATCCATTGCATATTTTCTGTAAATTTGTTTAGACTTAGTTTAGTTTCAATCACGCCGTTTTCTTTAAATAGGGAAAAATAATCTTGATAATCTAACAATGCTGAATAATATTTTACCTGATTGAAGATTTTATTAAGAACTCTTATTGTTTCTATTATCTCATCATTGAATAGTGACTTCGAGGAAATTAAATAAAATTCCTTGAAAAATGTTTCGTAAAAATTTTGTTCACTATCTCCAATAATTTGGATATTTTTTCTTATATATTTGAAAAAAAAGATAAAGGGACTATCAATCTTCTCAGTACTTTCACGCTTTAAAAAATTCTCTAAACGATCGAACTCACCCGAAATGAATTCATAATTAACCAGTTTATTCCGTATGAGCAAGTTCCATTCATTGCTAGATTTTAATTTATTTAGATCGATTAAAATCTTTTGATTTATGAAAATATCAATTATTTTCATTTGATTGACAAAATTAGGAATAAAACATTTATACGCTTCACGAAGCATAATATATTGGATGTATTGATAGAAATCTGAAAATATTTTAATGGTGAGAACATCATTATTATAAGATCTGTCAACTCCTACTGAAAATATGTTATCAACGACACCTGAAATTGAGGCCTCATTTTTTAAAATAATGTTTATTTTAGTATAAATTACTTCTATTTGAAGATAGGATTCTATTTCTTGAAGAAGTTCATGGAAGAAGTAATTAATCTTTTCAAGGATATTTTTGATTGGAGTTTTTATTAAAAAATCAATATTTAATTTTGCCATATATTCAATTTTATAGATAAATACGCGTTAGAATTATGAATTTATTTAGCATAAGAATTTAAATACTTTTTTATACCATAAATTTTTAGATTTAATGATTAATCGGTTTTCTAAGTATAAAAAAACCACGCTTCTCTTTTGCTTTTTTCTCTATGTTTTTATACCTATTTATGAATAAATATTGTGAGAAAGTATATTGCTATTAGAACCCATTAGTTGAAGAAGGTGGGTTTATATACAAAAAGCAATTTAAATTTCATCAAAAAAAGTTGAGGTAGATTCATAATGC
>JAGXNP010000164.1 GCA_019894885.1 Promethearchaeota archaeon
TAATTAAGGATCGTAGGAAGCATTTGTTAACTCGCCGAAATTTATGTAAATCGCCCCATCATAAGTTAGTTCTTTAACTTTAATTTTCCAGATTATTTTTTATTAAAAGAATCGTTTGTTCTAACAATAGATACTTACTTAGGTTGTTTTTTCTCTGTCCTAATACTCTTTTTATTATAAGATTGATCAACTCTTTTTGCTTTTTCGATCAGAATGTTATTGATTTCCTTAATGTCAATGAACATTTCCGAAAAATTTATATAGATAAAACGACATTATAATATTGGAAAGGTCAATCTTCTCTGAGTTTCAATTCGAAATGAATTGATTTTTTCGATGTAAATATAAAAAAACTAAAAAAGGGATGATAATGAGTAGTCTATTGTTTGAGAGTAGTATACTGTTTGAACCCATAGGAGATAAGAATTTTTCCGCATATTTAGGGGATACTGAAAGTAGCGAAAAACATAAATGGTGGGCTGAAAAGAATAGAATAATTAGTAGTACGTGGTGTCCTCAAAGTCCAAGTGGTAAAACCTTAGAAGCGCATAAGTGGGATATTGCACCAATAGTTAAAGAAATGTACATTGATGATTTGGTGGAAAAAATTAAACATATACCTGTACATTTTGCTACTATAGATTTAGGATTAATGAATTTAAAAGAATTCAATCAGACATATTTCGCAAAGGCGTTAAATAAATATGAAATACCTTATTTTACAGTAAAATTACTGCATCATGAAAAGGAAGATTTTTCAAATGAACTTCTTGTGATTCAAAAAAAGTGTAATGAATTAAAGACTACCTATGATTCATTAAAAGATAGAAATACACCAAGTGCGCAAGAACTGAAATATTTAATTGATCACTATTCAAAAGAACTAATGGAATTGAAGCAGTATATTGATCAAGAAATTCCCGTTGATGCAATCTCTACAAGAATTTTACAACTTATTAAAGATCGGGATAGTGAAGATTTAACATTTGTTCATTTCGGTGAAGAAGATACTTTTGCTGAGATTGTGAATCAATCTAAAGAACAAAATATTAAATCCAATATTATATTCGTTCAAAAGTCAAAATTTTTACATTCTATTAATTAGAAGGGCTAATTTACTTAATTGTAGGGTTGATTAATGCTAAAAGAAGAAAAAATAAATAATATTTATGATTTAGCGATTATAGGTGCAGGTCCAGGTGGTTATCATGCAGCTATTAGAGCTGCGCAATACGGAGCTAAAGTTGCATTAATAGAAAAAAATAAGTTAGGTGGAACCTGTTTAAATAGAGGATGCATTCCCACAAAAGCTTTACTTGCTTCTGCTCATTACTTTGAAAATTTACACGATGCTGAAGAATTTGGTATCACAATTAAAGACTTCAAAGTAGATTTTTCTAAGGTTGTTGAGCGAAAAAATAAAATTGTAGATGAGCTTTGTGCTGGAATTGCGGGTCTTCAAAAATCTTGGAAGAATGATGTCTATTTCGGACATGGGAGAATTCTTGGAGGTAATTCTGAAATCGGGTTTGAAGTGTTAATTCAAGGAAATGAAAAGGATGAGAATATTACTGCTAAAAGAGTTATAATTGCTACAGGTTCAACTCCTGCGTTAATTCCAAACTTTAATGTAGATCATGAGAGGATATTAACAAGTGATGATATTTTAGATCCTAAATTCAAGACGATTCCAGAGCGGTTGTTAATCATTGGTGCGGGAGTAATAGGATGTGAGTTTGCAGATATTTTTGCTACTTTTGGAAGCCAAGTAACATTATTAGAGTATCTTCCTTCACCTATAGCTGGGGAAGAACCAATAATTGTAAAAGAATTAAAAAAGAAATTCGATTCAATGGGCATTAAGATAGCTACTTCTCAAAATGTATTATCTGTTGAAAACACAGGTTCAAAAGTGAAAGCAATAACTTGTTCTACTTCGGTTCCAGTTAGTGAAATTGAAGACGCAGAGAAATTCGAATATGAATCAGATTATTGCTTAGTCTCTATAGGTAGAAACAAATTATCAAAAGATTTAGGGTTAGAAAATCTAGGAATTAATACTATAAGGGGCGCAATTGAAGTTGACCATTCTACATTAGAAACTTCGGTCGATGGGATATATACAATTGGGGATGTAACTGGAGGTCTTATGCTTGCTCACGTGGCAAGTTATGAGGGTGATATCGCGGTTGCAAATGCCCTTTCTAGTCTTGAACAATTCCAAGTAAACCGAATGAGAACAAATTATAGGGTTGTTCCTTCTACAATCTTTACAAGCCCTAATATTGGTACGGTTGGACTTAAAAGAAACAAAGCAAAAGAATTAGGGATTGATGTATTAGTAGGACAATTTCCTTACGAATCTCTTGGAAAAGCGAAATGTATGGGACACAAGGGACTTTTAATTATTTTAGCAGATAAACATACACTTCAAATAGTTGGTGCATCGTGTATTGGAGAGGGGGCTTCAGAATTAATTGCAGAAATTACTCTTGCTATAAAAAATGGGTTAACTATTGAAGATATCACAAAAACAATTCACAGCCATCCAACTCTGTCAGAAATGGTATTAGAAGCAGCAGAAGCTGTTGTAGGTCGAGCTATTCATAAAAAAGGACGCCCTGTTGCCCATAGGTTAAAGGACATCTTAATGGAACAATTAACATATGGAATTGAATTTAATAATCCTAAAATTTTATCAAGTTAAAATAAATCTATTATTTTTCTTTTTTTTAAACTTCTATTACTACATAATCGATTGAATCCCACTCTTTTTCTGATAAAATTTTAAGATTTTAGAACTTCCAAAATAAAAATATTAAGAGGTAGAATATCATGAAAGATGTAACTATTTTTTGGTCAAATAACGCTTTAAATTTTTCGTGATTTCTAAGTTAAAATCGTCGATATCGAACAGATCGAATAAAAAAATTGGACTTTTTGAATAATTTTAATAGAAAAAACGCCTTACTCTTCAATTTCTATATAAACTTCTTACTATGATCAAGAAAATGTTCGAAAAAGTAAAATAAAACATCAAATCCCAAACATTTATAACCTTTATCGCTATATAATAATTGGGATTTTTGATAACTTAATGTCGTAAACGAAAATGTTTTCGACTGAAAACATATTTTATATGATCGAAAAAGAGTAATAGAGGTGTATGATGAAAATTAAAAGCTTTGAGGATTTAATAGAAGAAGTCCATAAGAAAGGGATTTGTCAACAGTGTGGTGGATGTGTGAGTTTCTGTAACTCCATGGATTATGATGTAATAGGATATAGAGAACCGAATTCTCCTCCAGAGTTTATAAATGAGGAGAACTGCCTTAAGTGCGGAATCTGTTACCACATTTGCCCTCAAACTCATGTTTTAGACTACGATCTAAACAGAGTTTTTAACTTGTTAGACTTTTCTTCGATGCCTCTTGGTAATACCAGCAAAATTTATTCTTGCCAGTCAATAGACTTTGATCTCTTACGCCAGGGGACAGACGGAGGAGTAGTTAATTCTCTACTTAGCTATATGTTTCAAGAAAATTTAATAGATGGGGCTATAGTAGCTAAAACAAAAGCTCATTTCTCAAGAGAGCCGTTCTTTGCTGAGAGTAAAGAAGATTTACTTGGAACATCGGGGTTTAAATTAGGAATTTCACAGCAATTAGACGAAGTCCAAAAGCGCCATTCCTACTCGAGTTCGCTCCCAGAATTAAACAAGCATAAATTTAAGAAGCTCGCAGTGGTCGGAACTCCATGCCAGATTTATACTATTAGAAGCATGCAAAATCTTGGCATTATTCCTTCGCAAAATATTGAATATTGCTTAGGATTATTTTGTTACGAGAATTTCGAATTCGATCAACGAAAAGTAGAGAAGTTTCAGAGGGATTTTAATATCAGATTCGAAGATATTGAAAAAATTAATATTAAGAGAGACCTAATTATCCAACTAAAGGGAGATAAAAACAGGGGTTCATTAATTCACATAAATTTTGAAGAATTGAAAGATTACATGCGTCCAGCATGTAATGCCTGTAGTGATTTTACAAATGTTTACGCAGATGTTTCGTTTGGAGGTTTAAGTTCACCTGAAAATTTTACAACGGTTATTACAAGAACTGAAAAAGGACGGCAGTTGATAAATGAAGTTATAAAAAGGAGGATAATTAGCAATTTAGATTTAGATTCTGAGACTGAAAAGAAAATGAAGGACCTTCTAATCGCATATTCAGTCTCAAAGATGGCTCGGAAAGAGAGCTTTCTGAAAAATAAATTTGGACCTGTAAATGAAGTTAAGTCAATAGTTTAAAACAAATTAAAAAAAAATAAAATTTAATTCCAAAAACTATATGGTGATGTTGTAAAAGGGTGTATTAAATGTCTGATTTACAGATCAAGGTTAGAATCGGTGTTTATATCTGCAGATGAGGAGTTAATATTGGTAATAGCATCGACTGCGATATTGTAAGAGATTACATTGAAGCTCTCCCAGATATCATAATTGCGAGGGTGAACGATTTCACATGTAGCGATCCAGGGCAAAAAATTATAAAAAATGATATTTTAGATTTAGATTTAAATCGAGTCGTTGTTGCTGCGTGCACACCAAAAATTCACGAATCTACATACCGTGCTGTATTAATTGAAGCGGGATTGAGCCCTTACTATTTTCAAATGGTTAATATTAGAGAGCATTGCTCTTTTGTTCATTCTAATAATATTAAAAATGCTACTGAAAAAGCTATAAGAATGGTTAAGGGTGGTATTAATCGTGCTCGACAATTAGAAGTTGTTCCATACAAGGAAATTCCAGTGAAAAAGGCTGCTTTAGTTGTAGGGGCAGGAATTGCCGGAATGAATGCTGCTTTAGATTTAGCTAATCAAGGTACAGCTGTTTACTTAGTCGAAAAGGAACCAACTATCGGCGGAAAAATGGCACAATTGGACAGAATTTATCCTACTGACGATTGTGGAATATGAGTTCTAGCACCAATTATGGTAAGTACTTCAAAACATCCTAACATTACATTATTTACTAACAGCGATGTAGTCGAATTTAGTGGTATCCCTGGAAACTTTAATGTTAAAATTGAGAAGAAACCCCGCTATGTGAATGAAAAAAAATGTACTGGTTGTGGTTTGTGCACTGAAAAATGCCCGATTAAAGTTCCAAACGAATTTAACAGAGGTATTGGTGAAAGAAGTGCGATTTACATTCCATTCCCGCAATCTGTTCCAAAACTCGCAACGATTGATAGAAGTGTGTGTATTGAATGCAATAGCTGCAAGAGAAGTTGTCCAGCTGAAGCAATTGAATTCGACCAAGAAACTGAATTTATAGAAATAAATGTTGGAACTGTAATTGCTGCTACGGGGTGGGACGAATATCCAATAATGAAATACAACGATTACAAATACGGCATTTATCCTGATGTTATTACTCAGATAGAGTTAGAACGGATACTAAGCCCAATTGGACCAACGGGAGGCCACTTATACCGCATTTCTGATGGTAAGAAACCAAATATCGTTGCGATGATTCAGTGTGTAGGTTCAAGATCTCTCAAAAGTAATCCATACTGTTCGGGAGTGTGCTGCAGTGTTGCGCTTAAAAACGCTCAGTTATTAAAGCAAGAATATCCAGACATGGAAGTAGTTATTTTTTATATAGATATTCGTACATGGGATAAAGGAAATGAAGAATACTATAGAAAAGTGAGAGAAGCGGGAATCTTAACAATTCGAGGAAAAGTAGGAGATATTCAACAGGATCCAGAAACCAATAAACTGGTACTTACAGCCTCTGATACCCTTACAAATCAAATTCTCAAACTTAACGCTGACTTAGTTGTATTATCAACAGGTATGGTTCCTTCAATGCATTCAATAAAATTAATTGAAACTTTAGGCTTAAAGAAAGATAGCTACGGATTTTTAACGGAGGTTCACGGTTGTTTGAAACCTCAAGAAACGACCAAAATGGGTATATACATATGTGGATGTGCTGCGGGACCTAAAAACATACCTTCTAGTGTCTCAACAGCTTCGGCAGCGGCAAGTAAAGCAGCTATTTTACTTTCTAAAGACTGGATAATTCAAGAATTAGTAATTGCTGAAGTAGACAAGAACCTCTGTATGGGGTGTCAGAGATGTGAAAAACTCTGTAGCTATGATGCTATAACCGTTAACAGAGACTCTATTGCCCAAATTGACGGTTTAAAATGTAAAGGATGTGGTGTTTGCGCATCTTCATGTCCAGCTCGTGCGATCGATATCATCTATCATAGAGACATACAATTTGTCGAAGAAATAAAGGGAATTTGTAGTACTGAGCATGAATACAAAGAAGAATATGTTGATACGATTGAACTTATTACCGAAAAACTCAAGACATTGACTCCTTAAAAATTTAAATCCGAAAAAGGATGATTCTTTCAAAAAAACTATAGTTGAAAGAGAACTGACCCTCTGCAAGGGTTTTCGGATATCCAATTTTTTAATTTAAAGTAAAACTCCTATAGTTCAACTAAGAACTTGGAATAACTCTTTTTAAGAGAAATTAGTTAAATAGTCTTTAATATCTATAAAAAAAAACTAAAAAGCCAGTCCTTTTAGGATCTGGACTGTTGTATATTGATTTTTCCCCCCTGTCCTTAGATAATCCATCGCTTCTTCAATTCCCTCTACGGTCAAGTTATACATCGGGATAATGCTTGAAATTATTTTCTTCGTCCATGGAACCCACTCCAGACGAATTAATTCAGGATTTAGCCACACTACATTATTTTTGAAATGATTTGCAACCTCTCTGATATAGTAGAAGCCCTTAATTTCACTGGTAAAATTTTAAGATTTTACAGCGTTTAAAGCTTTTTTAATATTAACGATGTTAAAAAAAAATTGTATAATATTTGACATTTTTGGCAGAATTCTTTATAGAAAAATAATAAATAAAAGGGTATCACGAATACAGTATTGACTTTTCTTGAGTAAATTAAAATGGATTAGATACATATTCGAATACAATGGTTGACATTAAGATCAAAAGATTTGAAAACAATCCTATTATAAATCCAGAACTAGATTCGAGCATAGGCTCTAATATTGCAGGTCCTTCTTTAATTCGAGTGCCAAGCTGGATCAACAACCCGCTTGGAAAGTATTATCT
>JAGXNP010000165.1 GCA_019894885.1 Promethearchaeota archaeon
GGATAAATACGCACGGTGTTTATCCATGGTGATTGCGAGTAAAAGAGAATTACCCCTATCGTGATTGGTAGTGTCTGTTCCTAATAAGGAAAACATCCTACCTAAACAATGAAAGCAAATATATTTATCTCGGTAAATCTCTATAACTTTTTCAAAAATAGACATATTCTAATTAAATAATTAGGTATTCCTTTTGTTTTTAATGATCCTTTAATAATAATAATAAAAAAATAGATTTTAAGTAGTAAATTATTTTTTCTCCCAGTCAAAATCGAGCGTTACGTACTTTTTCGTGAAGAAATACGCTACAATAAGTACTACCGAACAGATCGGTCCAAAAAGCGCTAAACCTATCGAGAAGGGGTCTAAAGTTCCTACAGTTATATTTGGTAATGAAAATATTGATCCAATAACAATTGCTCCAACTGCTTGAAATAGATTAAGGATTATGGATGGGAATCCGGCATAGGTTCCTGCTTTTAGATTTCCTGTAGATTTTTCATCATCTTCTGCTATATCCGCATATACGATATAAGGAAAAAGGTACCAGCCTCCTAAAATTACAGCCACACCTGCTATAAATACCACACCTAAGATGAGAGTACTATCCATAGGAATTAAGCTTATAAGAGTAATTGGAAGAAATATTACTGCGAGTATGAATACAATTAAGAGTGTTGGTTTTTTGCCTCTTTTTTCAATAGCTTTTCTCCATAAGTATAAGCAGATAACAATTCCAAGTACTAACACTACAGCGGCAATAAGATATTCGGTCATACTTAATTGTAATGCATCATTTAGATATTTTAACATACCTGTAGAAAGCATTGACCAACCAAAACCAGCAATGCCTACCATCAATACAATAAGCATAAAATTCTTGTTCTTTACTGTAGTTATTAAACTCTCCTTTAAATTGGATTCAATCTTATAATATGGTTCTGTAGGTAGCAAAAATGCGATTAAATAGAATAGTACAAATACTAAAATACCAAAAATTATAATGGGGAATAGATAAATAGTTGGTACAGATGCATTTACATCAATTTCAAGAGCATCAATATAGTAAGTAACGATCAGTAATGAAAAAATAGCCATGATCGCATTACCCACCCAATTAAAAATATTTTGGTATTGAGAAACTTTAGGTCTATCATTGGCTTCGAAGACTTCAGCCATCCAAGCTTGGTAAGGAGTTGTAACAGCATATCCAATTCTAAAAACTACATCCCATATTACCATCCAAAAAAATACCATGACATGATCACTCATATCAGGTAAAAATAAACTAGGTAACAGCAAGAATATTGTCGATAAAGCTAATAACGGGGCAATTACTATTAAATATGGTTTTCTCCTTCCTAATTTGGTATATTTAGCATCACTTAGCCATCCAAATAAGAACTGTGAAACGGCAATAGTTAAATAACCTATAGCAACGGCAAGACCAGCAAAGAACGGATTTAAACCATAACCTGAAGTGTATAAGGTCAATAATCCCCAACTTTCTATTCCAAGAACTATTGAAGTTCCTAATCTTGGAAGACCGAAAAGCATTTTTTTTGAGGTACTTGTTTTTCCTCTGATTAATTCTGATGATTCTGTCATAATTTTCACTTTTTTAATGTTGAGTTTATTAAAAATAAATTTAATTCTAGTTGTGCGAGAATTTTATTTAAGTCTTTTTAGAAATATAATTATTTTAAAAATAATTTTAAAAAAATTAGTTGAGGAAAATTTAAGGCCTTTTTTTGTTCTAATCTATTTCTTCATCCCAGCGAAGATCCTTAAAACCATTCTCAAAAGCTTCCAATTCTTTTATCTAAAACAAATTCTCTATTGATTGATTAGATGAGAATCACTGAAGAACGGATGCATTAAATAGCGAAAATTAGTAAATATTAAATGAATTTACTGGCTCTAACTTAATTTAATCTTCTTCTTCGTCCCACCCTAAATCTTTTAGAACGGATTCGAAAGCTTCGGACTCCTTATCAAGTACAAATTCAGTATCATACTCGGAAGCGGTCTTTCCAAAATCAGCATTAAAATCTGGTAGAGGAAGATCCTCGAGCGAAGGGATAGTCTCCTGTAAAGGTTGTCCCTGGACGATTTGAGGCTCATGTATGCTCTCATCTTCCTCGATCTCCATTGGTGTATAATCCTCAAGCGGGACGGGAGGTATTTCGTCCTCATATACTTTAAAACGCGAATCAATAACCTGGGATGGCTTTTCTGATTTCAATGAAGTTTCTGAGCCCTCCACACCATTCTCCAATTGTTTTTCGTATTCTAAGCCAACAGATTTTGGAATTGATACAATGTTATTTTGTACTTCCGTTTCGATATCTTCTAAATCACCACCATCTTTTTCCCAATCGTCTAAAAAACCTAGCAAATCGTCTAGGGCAGCTTTATCTTCTTCGATGCTAGGTTTTATAATTCCTGATACTTCCTCTTCTTCAATTTTCAGCTTAGCTTTTTCAGAATCTTCTAAAGAAAGAGTCATGTTAGTAATTTCATCTCCTGAAATTAATCGATTCAATTTTTTAGCTAATTCTCGTATGTACCCAAGGTAGTATCCAATTCGATATACATTTTTTAACCCACCAAACACCAGATATTCGTCGTTGATTGCTAGAATTATACTATAACCAGAAGTATTGTGAAGAATTATCTCTTTTAGGGCACCGTGTGCAGTCGCTTCGCTTAATCTCAATCCTAAATCAATCAACGCAGTACTTGAAGCGGATGTTGCATCAGCATCGAGCTCAGAAGAAGAAGAAGACGCAACTTTCATACCAACCCTAGAAAGCACAGCGAGATTTTCTAAATCTGTTTTATCTTCTTCGAATTTTAAAATCTTCATCATATTTTCTCGAATATCTTGCACAAGAGACGACATTTCACACCAAAATCTTTTTTAAATTAAAATTAATTGGAATCTATATATTATAAATTCTCTTAATGTATATCATAAAATTTACATTAATATATTTTATCATAATTTCTTACATAAATTCATTTAATTTCTTCTGCGTAGAGGAAGAATTATCATATTTATTGAAAGCGTATCCAGATAAGTCAGTAACTATGTTTTTAATCTCCTCTATCACATTTTCAGCCATCAAATTATTAGTATCTATTGTGAATACTTTTTTAGTTTGAGTTTTTGAAAACAAAAATTGATTATAATAAGAAAGAATTTCTAATAGGTATTTCTTGTCATCTTCATTCCAATCCTTTCTGGTATTATCAATTGAACCTCGTTGAATTATTCTTTTTAAAATAGTATCTGTTTCAGCAGTAAGGTAAATAATGCAATCTTCTTTCCACTTAACTGATTTATACATATCATGGATAAGGTTATAATCCTTTTCTTTAAGGTAAAGACTTTTAGAGTAAATTAGCACGCAGATAGGTGTACGATCTAGAAAAATAACTCTCCCATTGTATTTATTATCAAAATTAGTGATATTTTTGTTTCTCCGAATGAGCTGTTGGAGAAAGTGAATTTCGCTTCGAAAGGCAATTTGTTTGTTGTCGGAACCGAATGGAAAAGGAGGAATTTTCCTATATCTTTCGGGAAAAAACTTAAACTTATTATTATCTCCCAAATTTTTTTTTAAAAGATTAAAAATTGTAGTTTTTCCAATTCCGTGTACCCCCGCAATAGCAATAATTATATTATCCTTACTACCCTTATTTGTATAAGATATTTTACCCAATCTCTCTTTCTCCACATCTTAGACTCTTATCATATTTTTAAAAAACTAAGTTACTAATAATAACACTAGAGATATTTTGATTTTTCTTATTATTAAATTTATATATTAAAGGATAATGGAGATTTATGTTTAAATTAGAAATAGATAATTAAGATAATGAGAGTAATGTTGTAAATCAAATTAGCCATTATTGTAGTAAATAGGTTCTTATTAATTTCATAGAGCATTCCTAAGAAAATAGATACCATAAAGTTTACTAAAAAGAAATATATCCCAAGGGGTAAGGTAAAAAGTAGAAACAGAATTGAGTAAATCAAGGCTACAATTACAATTACTGTAACTTTTCCTAGAAAATTGTTGTCAAAATGTGCTTTTAAAGTTTTGTGTAATACACCTCTAAATAGTAGTTCAGTTGAAATTACTGATAAACTTAAAAGGATAATAAGTAATATCATCAGAATTAAACTAGAGTTTTGAAGGACGAGATATTCTTCTTCTAAATCACCAAAGACATCGTAGAAATTTATCCCCGCGTCGTACATAAAGCGGATTATGAGGGACGAAAAATTATCAATTAAAACTAATCCAATACTTCCGGCGACGCCAACTAAAGTAGCGATTACTAGCGCTTTTTTATTAAAGATCAAGCCTAATTTCTTGAGGTTATGTCTTTTTGAATAAATATAATATAGGGGATAGACCCCAAAAACAATATCAGGAGCTTGACTTAAGAGAATTGTTGTCATGTTTAAATCTAATGTTTCAGATGGGCCTAGTTGTAGAGTTAACAACATAGTAATTACTAATCGAACTGTAATATATACCATAAGAGCATTACCAAATACACTAATCCCCTCTCTGAAATTCCATTCGCTTTTTTTTAATACAAACTTTCGTTCTGGTACTAATTTTTTATTTGTAAATACATAACCTTGTCTACTTTGATGATTTTTGCCTTGGGTTGCGATTTCTTGTTCTGGAATTTTTTCTAATCTTGAATCACATATAGGACACTGTTCTAATATATTAGAAGTTATAATCGAACCACAGTTCGAACATTTGCGTGATATAGGTTCTTTTTTAATTGGTTTTGGTTTAGGTTTCGCTTGATCGGTAATATCCTCACTTGGTTTAATATTTACTACTAATTTCCCACATTCTGGATTTGGACAATAAGCGGTGTTTTTTTGGATTATAGTACCACAGTACACGCAAAATTTTGCTACCTGATGTTCTTTATTTTCTTTTGACATTACTCTCAATAAAATAAGAAATTTAATTGTGCTAAAGCGTACTTAGTTTAATATATTAAATTTAAAATTATATATTTTATTGTTATTTTCTACAACTAAAACAATATGTTGACTACAGAGGAACTTTAAGCGTGCTTTATTATAACTTTTATTAATTACACTTGAATCTTTTTACTTTTTTCTTCTTTTAAGTTCTTTAGTTTTTGAATAAAGTTCCATGAGCAAAAGATTATGATAAAAAGAAATAGAATCAAAGTAACCCTCTCCTATATCTGACTGATTAGCATGTACTAACGCAAGCTGGGCGTTTAGGGCAGATCTCATAAGTAATTCTATTCCTTTATAAATTAAATTTGGACTCCAAGTCCCTCGATCAGGGTTCCCCCACCATGTTGTATCGGAACATATCCCTCTATCATAAAACCACCGAGAAGTATTATAGTGTCTCTCTGCATCCCAATTTTGATTCAAATCTAAATTATCTATTAAATTCATTAGATTGTTTAAGCTTCTCACAATTTTCCAATATAACGTATGAACTCTATTATCGGGATGATCCCACAAAGGATAAGGGATGTCTGCCTTCATATCATCGTAAGTAGTGCTCCAGCTCGAATCTTTAGGGATTATCTTTTCTTCATTAATCGGAAAAAATTTGGATAAATCGGAAATGAATTCCATTTTTATTTCTTTTTGTTCGTTAATAAGTTCTAATGCCTTACTTAGAAAAGTTCTTTCAAATTTTTTTATATGATGGCCAAAAGTTTCTGAATCCATTGCTGTTATGATAAATTTATTTTTTTGCTTTTGTTCTTTATTTTCCTTGAGTTTTCCTTTAATTTCTTCAACAAATCCTTTCGCAGTTATATTGTTAAATGCGATTTTATTACTTAAGATATCGTCTCTAAAAAATAGCATTAAGCCATTAGGAGAAGTATATATTTGATCAGTAAGCCAATCTACAGGACAGGCTATACCGCTCATAATTACCCATTTATACCCTAATTCTCGGATGTACTTTGCAACTTGGGAGCTAATTGACATTTCAGGAGGGAAAAAGCCTCCTCGTTCCCAATGTTTAAAATTATTTTTTATAATTTCTTCATTTATCTTAATTTGATGTTCAGATTCCTTTTGTGGAATTAGTGGAAGGATCGGATGGAATTTTGCAGTACCAGTAATCTCAATTTTATTACTAGATTCCAAATTTTGTAGTATTTCAATAGTATCGCATAGATCAAATTCATTTAACATTTCTATTAAAACAGCATTAATATTAAAACTAATTTTAACATTATCATGCTCATCTAACATTCTTAGTAAAGGTTTATAGCACTCTTTATCAATTTGTTGCAACACCCTACTATCTTGAAAAGTAGGTTGATACATATGTAATAATGGAGCCCAATATATCATTTTAACAATCTACCTTTAACATTTCTATTAAATTTACTATTTTTAAAAGGGAATAGAAAAATGGAAGAATTCTATTTTTCAATTATGTTTTCTTTAATTTTTATACCAAAGTGAGTTGCTTCGGGACCAATATGAACCAAAACTTTGTCTCCAACCTTAATATCTACTATGGATACAGGGGTTCCAACTGAGTTAACTAATCGAATCGTTTCTGCATTTTGACCAATGTAATTAATTCTGATCTTCTTACCTCGATTATCAATGTCTAATTCTAATCTTAACATAGGGCGCGTTTCAATTTTAACTCTACCCACTGTAACTCTTTTCGCTCCACCATTAGTATTTACCACTAGAACTTGATCTCCCCCTTTCAATTCACTTAAATATTTCGTCCGATATTTCTTATCGGTGTCATCACTCGGAACTAGAATATATGCTGAAACATCACCAGCGTTTACTCTGAAGGGCCTTGAGGAAACAAATTGAGTTTCAAAAACTTCAGCGTGTACTAACACAAATCCTTTTGCAGTGCTTCCAACAAGCATCCCCTCCCCTGATTTCAATAAGGATGTAGTATCGACGCACACTCTTTCGCTCTCTGGGACATTTTGTAAAGCTGTAACTTCTGCTTCAATGAGATCAATTTTAAATTCGGTAACTAATAATTTTTTCAATTCTATGATGTCATTAACTTCTCTAGGAGTAATTAAAACTC
>JAGXNP010000166.1 GCA_019894885.1 Promethearchaeota archaeon
GGTATATATTATGTTTATAACCATTATTCCTACTACAACTGGTATTGCTGTCAAAAGTAGAACATCTTTACGCTCGATTGGATTACGATCAGCCCATATAAGTAGAATTGTCCATCCTAACATTAAAAAAGCTCCCGTTCCCGTTTGATATTTATAAGAGACATCTGTGCTTACATTCGTCATTGTAACTGAAAATTCAAATATTATAGAAATAATCATATCAAGGAAAACCAATAGATCAAGAATAGCTCCATACCAATATGTGAATCGGATAAAGATAATTTTATTTTAAATTTATTGTCAATTTCTCCATATTTAATTTCCACACTTTTTCTGGTGCTCTTTTTTGCTCGCTAGGTTTATATTCATCTAGTTTTATTATCCCTACAGATTCTAGTTCTCTTAAATGGTAATAAAGAGTAGGCTTTTTTAAATCCTTTTTATTAACATTATTACATTTTCCTTTACAATTGTTCGTGTCTTCTGACCCCTTATCTCGTAATTCAACAAGATGATTAAAAATTTCGTCAGAAGATTTTGGTCCATCTCTTAAATATTCAATAATTTTCCACCTTATTCCACAATGTAATACCCTAACATAATCTCCTATCTCTGAAAGTCCAATTTCTTTCATATTTTCTTCCCCATTTCTTATAATATAAATAATAATTGGAAATATTTAAATATGAGGTTTGATTAGTTAAGTTTAAAATTTAATTAATTAAAACTTAATTATAAAAATTAATTTAAGTGTTAAAAATGAAATTAAAAGAAGAAGAATGTGAGTGTTCTCATCTGGGTATAAAAGAAAAACATCCAAAAGGTTGTACTTTAAATCAAATCATCCAATGTCACGGTGATCAACCGATTTCAGAGCTATTAAAGCATGTTGAAATGGATGAGAAAGAACAGTAAATTAATTAACTATAGTTATTTTCTAAAAGGTGTAATTATATGGAAGCAATAATAGTAAACAATTTATCTAAACATTTTGGCTTGGTTAATCACGGTATAAAGAACCGAAAAAGAGAAAAGAATCAACAAGAGACAACAATTAAAGCAGTTGATGATATTACATTTGAAGTAGAGGAAGGTGAAATCTTTGGATTTTTAGGTCCTAATGGTGCTGGAAAAACAACGACTATTCGTATGATGACCGGAGTATTAAAACCTACTACGGGTGATATTAAGATTTTTGGAGTAGATGCGTGGCAAAATCAAATTGCAGTTAAACAAGTCATGGGAAATGTTCCAGAAATGGCTAATGTATACGTCTCTTTTTCTGGTTGGCAAAATTTAATGTTTGTTGGGGAGATTTATGGAGTTTCTAAAAAGGAACGAATTAAAAAAGCTGAAGATTTACTTAAAAAATTTGATTTATATGAGAAACGCAATCTCAAAGCGAAAAAATATTCTAAGGGAATGAACCAACGATTATTATTATGCATGGCACTTATGAGTAATCCAGAAATTCTATTTCTTGATGAACCAACTTCTGGACTCGATGTCCAATCTGCTAAAATCATAAAGCAATTAATAAGAGAATACAATACACAGGGCATGACAATATTTTTAACGACTCATGACATGGAAGTTGCTAATGAACTCTGTGATAGAATTGCAATTATTAACCATGGGAAGATTATTAGTTTGGATACTCCTATAAATATTAGAAAGATAACACAGGATTATCAAGCAATAGATCTATATTTTACAGATGGTGTGAAACCACAAGAAATAAAAAATCTCCAATCTATTAGAGAGGTTCAAGAAATTCAAGAGGGGTTACATATTATTGTTGAAAATATACATGATTCTATCTGTGAAATAACTGATTATGTAAAATCTCACAATATAAAGATAAAGCATCTTAGTACGCACCAACCAAAATTAGAGGAAGCATTTTTAAAAATTATTGAAAGAGGGATTAAAAATGAATGAAAGCATTTTAGAACTAAAAGAAACTAAATTAAGAACTTTTCTAATCCAGATAAAAAGATCTTTTGTTATTACTAAGAAAGATTTAAAAATATATTACAATAAACCACCAGTTTTGATTCAAGGTATAATTTTTCCAATAATCCTTTTTATTGCTTTAACTGTAGGTAGGAATGTACAGTCAATCTATCTGATTTCTGGGTTAATGGCGATGACAGCCTTTTTAACATCAACTTCGATTGCTCCTATTGTATTTCCTTGGGAAACGATGAGAAAAACATTCGAAAGATTAATAACTTGTCCAATTTCAATAAAAACGATTTTATTAGGGAGTGTTTGGAGCACCTTTATTTATGGAATAATTTTTTCTTTAATTCCTTTAATTTTTGGGATGTTATTCTTATCGCCACAACTTTCAATAAATCTCTTGATTATCATTATTGGAATGATGGTCGCAGGTTTGGCATTTGCATGTTTTAGTCTTATACTTTCAGTTCCTTCTACGGATACACCCGGTAATACAATGATTTTCACTATCCTTATTAAATTTCCCCTAATTTTTTTGAGCCCCATATTCATGCCAATCAATTTAACGCCAATTGCATTCATTTCTCCATTAACATATTTTGTTGACATTGTTAATATAGGTCTCGGAGATATTAGTGCCTTTGGAATATTCGGAGTATTGTTTGATATTGGAATTTTATTAGCTTTTGGTTTTGGTTTTCTTTTATTAGCTTTTGCTTTACATGGGAAAACATTAGAAAGAAGATTTCGAGGATAATTAAAAGTTCTAACTTTTTCTTTCTCTTTTTTTTAATTAATATTTATCTTAGGAAAATCTTTAAATTAAATCTCTCTCTTTTAACATTGCTTCTACTAAAGTTTCAAAAACGTTAATATTATTTTCTCCGGTTTTCGAACTCGTTTCTATCAGAAAAGGTATATTGTGTTCGTGCTTGAATTCTTCTGCTTCTTCTTTTTGAACAGTCCTTCTTGAGTCTGAAAGGTCGGCTTTTCCTCCAATCATTAGGAAAATTGGGTTATTCGTATTTTCTTTTATGATATCATACCATTCTTGAAGGTTCTGAAAGCTAGTATATCTCGAAATATCATAGCAGAGTAAACAACCTTGAGCCCCTCTAGAATAGTTCGGCAGGAAGAATCTGAATCTTTTTTCGCCAGCAAAATCCCATATTTGAAGTTTAATCTCAGTATCGTCTCTCTCTGTGCTCCATGTCAATAGATCAGTTCCAATTGTAATTTTCATTGGCACGAAATGACCGGTAATCAACCTCTGTATCATAGTGCTCTTTCCAACACCACCGTCACCTACTACAACGATTTTAAATAAAAATTGGCGTTTTTGATGCGATTGTTGCGACATTTCTGAGAAATTTAATTATAGTTGTTAGCGATAGATTGTAATAATAATATATTTTTTTTTTAAAAACTTTTATTCTATAATTTATTCACTATTGAAATCTCTAGAGTATTTCTGATTTATATTTTTTAATGTTTCCATAATATTTTTTTGTCTGCTTTCTGGCAATAATTGAAGCTTTTCTCTTAATTCAGAGGGGTTTATTTTAGATATATTTTTATAAATAAGGTATAAAAGTAGGATAGCTATCAGTGGAGAAAATGTTATAATTGGTAATGAACTTACTGAGATTTTCAATGGCAATGAACTTTCGATTCCAGTCCCTGGAAGTAAATACATTATCCCAAGAAAACCATTATTTTCCGTCAGAATTACTATGCTCAAGTTTAAAGTGTTTAAAAAGATAAATGTACCTAGGTTTATTAGGTAGATTAGCTTAAATTTTTTAAGGTTTAGATGATTTATTGATATCCCAGAATTTTCTTCGATATTATCTCTGATTTCAATGGTTATTTTGGAATATTTCCAAATGTCAACAAAGATCCAATAAAACCCAAATGTATAAATGAAGTTAAATAATATATTAAAAAAAAAATCATAAGTCTGGATGAGTTGTGGATGATAATATGATTCACTCCCAATCCAAAAAAGTAATATTAATTGCAATACTGTACAAAAAAAAAGTCTATTCGCATGTTTTTTTTCTAATCCAAGAGGATTGTATGTGATTGTGTTATCATAAATTGATAATCTCCATTTATTAGCATTAATTAATCGAAAAAATAAAGAAAAAGTATATGTTATTACCGGAAAAAGCAATAAAAAGATGTTTTTCCAAGACTGAGCCAAAATGAAGAGGTAAAATATGACAAAAATAATCAAATCACGGAGTAAAGACTCATTGAGTAATTCTCTTAAAAGCAAAAACTCTTGTTTAGTATTCTTTTCACTCATTTTTTTATAAAAGTAAGCATTAATAAATAAACTTTAATAGTCTTTACATATATTTACTCTGTTCTCAAATTAAGTTTATAAGATAACCAACGATTTTTATCATGAAATTTTGCCCAAACTGCGAAAAAGTTCTATTTCCTACTAATAATCGACTTTATTGTAAAGGGTGTTCTCTCTATTATGTTCTAAAAAAGGGTAGCTTAGTAATAAAAAATGATAACGACTCATCGTGCGAAATCAATCCCGTAAGTTATGATTATAACGACTCTGATGCTAGAAAAAAAAGGAACTCAGATATAAATACGAGCAATGCATATCCTCAAAAATCTAGTTACCTAACCTTTTTTCCTTATGAGCATTTTAGAAAAAACCAAGAGAGAATTATAAAGCAAATTGAAAAAGCCGCGCTAGAAAAAAAAAATTCTTTACTTGCAGCACCGAACGGAACAGGTAAGACCATTATCGCGTTAAGCGCCATTTTACCCTTAGCAATTAAAAAGAATTTAAAGATACTATATTTATGTCGTACCCACTCCCAAAACACTCGTATTATCAAGGAACTTACAAAAATTTCTAATCATTTAAAAAATAACGATATTAACATTAAGGTTAATGGACTTTCTATTCGGGGAAGGAACGAAATGTGTCTTAATGAAGTACTTTTGTCCCTAAAACTTAATCCTCGAGAATCAATGGCTGTGTGTTCAGATTTAAGAAAAAATAGGAGCTGTAAATTTTTTCTTAACCTACTTAAAAAGAGGGATCAATACGATAATTTAACTAATATTGCTCCCGAAATTTTCAATAACCCCGTAGATGCTGAAGATTTAATAAAATTTTGTATTGATCAAAAATTGTGTCCTTATTTTTTGAGCAAATTTCTCTTAAAAGATATGAAATTGATTATATGCAATTATCAATGGTTATTCAACCCGTCGATCCAGCAGAATTTTATGCAATTTATAGATAAAGAATTAACTAACTGCATTTTAATTCTCGACGAATGCCATAATGTTATTGATGTAGCAACTGAAGTTAATTCCGATAGGTTAACCCCGTATTCGCTTAGATTATGTTTAAAAGATCTTGAGATATATCGTTCACCAACTATTATGCAAACATTCGTGAAAGCGCTTATAAGTCACTTAGAAAAAAAGAAGAAGAGTCTAACTGTTTTTGAAAAAGAAATTGACGCAGAAAAACTCTTAGCTCAAGTGTATTCTATCTTGCGCTTTGTTAATTTGAATGAGTTTAAAAATTTCGTTAATGATTTACTAGATTATAGTGCTTCAGTTCACGAAGAGAAATTAGCTAATGGAGATATCTCAAGAGATTATTTAGGATCTTTGGCAGAATTTTGGATGAAATGGATAAGGTGTTATCTTCTGGAAAATTATTTCTTCTGTTATAATATTAAACAGGTTAAAGGGAAATCTACAATATCTATAGAAATTGTAGCATTAGATCCTAGAGAAATCGCTATTCCTATTTTGAAAGAATGCTATACTAGCTTGCATCTTTCAGGAACCGTAAATCCATATGTATATAATAATTTAATGAGTTTACAACAAAGTGGAAAAAGTTACAAAGGCATAATCGCCGAATCTCCATTTCAAAAACAACATATTAAAGCTATTATAACTGAAGGTGTGGATACTCGTAGAGAAAATCGAAATCCTCCAATGTTTAAAAAAATACTCTCTAAAATTGAAGAAGTTATAAGTAGCACCCCAGCAAATATTGGTATATTTTGTGCATCGTACAAAATCCTAAATGCCTTAGCTAATAGTGGTATTGAATCTATCGCTATGAATTACAACAAGAAATTGTTTATGGAGGAACCTGGTCTTTCTGCCTCTGAAAATGCTGATTTAATAAACGATTTTAAATCAATGGCTTCTAAACCTCGTAATGGAGCAATTTTGTTAGGAGTATGTGGTGGAAGAAATTCAGAAGGAGAGGATTATCCTGGTGATCATATGAATTCTGTAATCATCGCTGGCTTTCCTTATCACTTACCTACTCCTCGTGTTAATGCTAAAATTAAATATTATGATAGAGTGTTCAATGGGCAAGGATGGAATTTTGCGTATCTTTATCCCGCTATTCAACGTGCAAATCAGGCTTCAGGGCGTCCAATAAGAAAAATCTCAGATAAAGGAGCACTAATTTTTATGGATAGCAGGTTTAAAGCAAAATTAAAATGGATTTCCGATTGGATAAGAAACGAGATAGAAATTGTTCCAGATAAACCCAATGCTATAATACGAAATTTAAGCCGCTTTTGGGGTAAGATATAATTTTTATTTTGGTTTGAACTTAAGAGAAATGACTACAACTGAAATAATAGGAAAAATTATCATAAAAGACATAGCTATATAATACTCGGGATTAAAACTTAATAATAGGGTGAAAAAGAGCCCTCCAACAAAACTTCCTGAAAATACACTAGCATTCGCATAACCCATTATCTGCCCCTTATTTTTAGGTGTCGTATTTTGAGCGATATACACAATAGTAGCTGCCCAATGCATAGAATAACTAAAAGCAAATATAAGTTGGAAGAAGAAATAAATCAAAAAATTAGTTGCGATGATGTAACCAAAAATCGTTAATGCACTTAATGCGTAACCCATAACCATAAAAGTTTTAACATTTTTACTCGTAATTATCTTTCCTGCTAACAGCATCAGAAAAAATTGTAGGAAAAAATTTATTCCAATTAAAAAACCTACCTCAGAACCACTACTTAAATATACAATCATTATGAGGGCAAGTATAGACATTATTGGTTT
>JAGXNP010000167.1 GCA_019894885.1 Promethearchaeota archaeon
ATACAGGGCTATAAGGAAGACGGAGTAAAAATATTTAAAGGAATACCTTATGGAGAACCTCCTATAGATGATTTACGATTTTCTCCTCCCGTTGCGAAAAAACAATGGGATGAAGTATTGGACACTACTGAATATGGGCACTGTGCATTCCAAGGATACAGTCAACTCGAAGATTATACTGGTAAACTTCAACCCGAAAGTGAAGACTGTTTGAATCTTAATATCTGGACCCCTAATGTAGATAATAAGAAGCGCCCAGTGATGTTCTGGATTCATGGGGGTGCATTTATTATGGGAGGTGGGATTGATACCATGTATGATGGTTCAGCCTTAGCCCAGCGAGGTGATGTTGTAATAGTTACTATTAATTATCGGTTAGGTGCTTTAGGTTATTTATACATTCCTGGTATTACGTCCAATGTTGGGCAATTGGATCAAATATTAGCGCTTAAATGGGTTCACGATAATATTGAATTATTTGGAGGGGATTCAAATAATGTTACGATTTTTGGTGAATCTGCTGGAGGTTATTCAGTAGTTGCTTTAGCCGCCATGCCCGCTGCTAAGGGATTATTTCGTCGTATAATAGCTCAAAGCGCTCCTGCTATTGATCCAAAGGTTACTAAGAAACCCACAAAAAAAATAATGCGTATGTTGGGTGTTGATACAGGCGATATTAACGCTTTACGTATGATATCTCCTGAAAAAATAATCGATGCACAGAATAAGCTTTTGGCCGAGGATCTTACCAACCTTCTTGCTTTTCGGCCTCTTATTGATGGTGAAACATTACCAATACATCCTTTAAAGGCGTTTCAAAGTGGTGATTGTAAGGATATTGAATTTATGATTGGCACTAATCTGGAGGAGGCTAAGTTATTTACTGCTCTTGATCCGGAAATAAGTAAATTGAATTATGTAGATGGCGAAAAGCTCCTAATCGGTTATTTGGGTAGATTAGGTATAGATAATACTAAAAGTAAAGCGATGATCGATACATACAAGCAAGCGAGAGAAGGCAATTTTTCTATCGAAGCCAAAGAAATTATGAATGCACCTATCACTGACTACATATTCCGTATTTCTACAATACGCTTGCTTGAAGCGCAAAGTAAACATCAGTCCAATACATATAATTACTTGTTTACCTGGCCTTCTCCGGGTTTCAATGGAGAATTAGGTGCTTGCCACGCTCTTGAGCTACCTTTCGTTTTTAACTCGTTAAATAATCCTGCGTTTAAAGATTTTGTAGGGAAAAGTCCAGATTTAAATGCTATAAGTCATAAAGTTATGGATGCTTGGATTGCATTTGCTCGTGCAGGAAATCCAAATCACGATGGTATACCTAAGTGGCCATCTTATGATATTGAAAAAAGATCAACTATGTTAATAGATCATGAGTTTAAAGTGGTTGAAAAGTTTCTTGATAAAGAACGAACTGCTTGGGATGATATTATTCAGTAATACTCAAATTTTTCAATATTTTTTTATTCTAATCTTTTTTAAGCCATTCTTTCAGTGCTACTTTAACAGAGCGACGCATTTCCACTGAATAATCTGCCCCTAATTTGCCTAGATAGAGTTGTTGCCCCATATTTTCTGCCTCTTTATCTACTATTCTTCTCTTGTCATTTCTAAGCATCTCGTTAAAATTCTCTTCGCTTAACCTTGAGTATTTGTTTGTGAACTTTATAAATTTTTGAGGAAAGCGGGTAGTGAGGGAAATTTTGTTTTTATCTCCTTTAGGGTACCCAAAACAAATCAAAGTTATAGGAAATACCCATTTAGGAAGACTAAACATCTCTCGGTGAATTTCATAGTTTTCTATAATATCTCCAATATAACAGGATCCAATACCCAAAGCTTCAGCAGCGATTACAGAATTTTGAGCTGCAATTAATGCGTCACAACAAGCAAGAAGTAAATCAGATTCTTGGGGTGTTTGAAACTCTTTACCTATTTTATTGCATTTTTCTTTGACTTTACTTACTTTAAAGTAATCCCACCATCGCTGCATATCAGCTAAAAATAATAAAACTAACGGCGCTTTTGCAATATGTGGTTGATTATCGCAAGTTTTTACCAATTTTTCTTTTAATTCTTGGTCAGATACTTGAATAATTGAATACATCATCAGATTACCCGCGGTAGGTGCTCTTATTGCTCCTTGGATGATTGTATCTATTTCTTCTTGAGTTAGTGTTTTAGGGTTATAAGCTCTTATTGTTCTCCTACTATTAATTAAATTTATAGTAGCATTATTTTGCTTAGTCATGGTTTTAATATAATCATTTTTTTAATGGGCTGTAACCATTAATATATTCATAATATTTTAAAAGTTTTAATTTTCCAAGGCTTTATTTTAGTTTGATTAGATTTAAGAGAAATTTTTTCTTTAAAAAGGAAATCAACTTCCTTTAACTGCTTTCCAACCAAAATTCCATTTAATTTAATATCAATTTCTTCATCACTTGGATTGTATGTCCTAAGATACAATCCTGTTTTGCGTCTCCATAAGAGTACTATTGGAAGTGGGGGTTCTATCGATAAGAAGGATTGTTCTTCATCATTAATGGCTCCTTTTTTGTTAATACTAATCCCTAATAACTTAAAATAATAAGAATTCACGAATTCTAAAATGGAGAGTGAATCCCTTTTATCAGTAATAACTATGGCTAATTCATATCTTCCTTTATCATAAAGAATGTTTTTCAATTCAAAACTATCTTGGTTAATCTCAAATTTTTGACTATTTTTTTGAATATAGAGAATTTGTTCACTAATTCCGTTCAGCCATACAAAGTCCAATGTTTGTATATGTCTTCTTCTTGTTTCTTCGATTCCAAAAGGATAATTAATTAGAGTTTTTTGTATATTGACTTTCGGTGTGAGAATAACATGGTTCTTGGAGTTAGTTTCAAGCATAATCTCAAGCCTATTTAATCCGCTGAATTGAACTATTTCAACCATAAAACTCTGATTTTTAGCATTTCCTATAAAAATATATTTTTCTTCCACATCATTGCTATACTTTTCTTTTAGCTCTAAATCGTATGGAATTAACGGAAGAAAAGACAATTCATAAACAAGCTTCTCCTTATACATCACTTCAATTTTTTTAAAATCATCTGTTAATTTTAGTTCATAGAAAAATATTAACTCTGATTTTGGTATTCTGTTATGTTCTTCACTTGTAGAATAGATTTTATACCCAAATCCTGGTACTTCCGCTATGAACTTTCGATGAATATTTTTTTGGTGTAATGGAAAGGAGATTATATCTCTTCTTGAATAAGGAGTTGGATTAAAAACAAATAAGGTATTTGGATTTTCTTCTGGATTTATTTGGTGTTTAAGAATTTCTTTGGTCATTTCTGAAAGTGCTATATTCATTTGGTTAGTACATGTATCTTGTATTTCCTTATGAATTTGAATACTCAACTCAGAAATAGTATTTGGATTTTTGGTTAGATTTATATTACGAAGCTCTTCCATATTCAATTGTGTTTGCGAATAATCTCCCGATCGTATGTAGGGGCCCACATAGCAATCATGAGCTTGGTTAGGTAACAATTTTTCCCATAAATGCTCAAAAAGTGTATCCTTAGATTCTTTATTAAAGTAGCTTAAGATAGCATTCAAGATTTCAGATATCGTAATAAGGATTTCAGAATTCTTGTTATAAAGGAACAATTTGGATGACTGAAATACATTATCACTAAGAAGGAATTCATCTCTGTTATATTTAAAATTGCCATCTTTCTCAGTCAGTTCAAAGAATTCAGTAAAACTTAAGAATTTTCCAAAAATGTTTGAAAACTTAGACATTCGCCAGACTTCTTCTTGGTAAGGCATTATATTTATGAAATCATCAAGGTTGGAATATACTATTTTTTTCATAAAAGGACGAGCAACAGCTTGAAATAATAAATTAGGTAATTCTTGAAAAAATGTACCATGCCAATACTCTCCATTAAACATCCCTGACTGATCAACGATAGCATCGAGCGAGGTGTTGTCTAATCCAATCCAACCAATATGTGGTGAGTTAGCAGTTGGATTAACTCCTAATAGGCGAGTTCTTAGTGATGCGTATTTAATATCAAAACCTTTTAATATTTGGGGAATTTGGGGGTGGATTGAACTTTCTGAGCAATAATACATATTTGAATCCAATCCAATTTTTTTTAGATTCTTTAATCCGAATTCAAAGTGTTTAAGATTAGATTCTGGACCTATTATTAAGCTATAAGGTTGAGAGTATGAAGGATTAATTATTTCACACTTCCCTTGTCTAAATAAATTTAGAAATTCTTCAAATTTTTTTGGATATCTTTCATTCAACCATTCTAAACAACTTACAGCTACTTCTAAATTATAAGGCATTTGATTATCATTAGCTATTCGTATATTTTTTAATAGTCTATCCAAGGAATAGCTTGGATCATCAAATTCGCAGAAACCGATTTCATTAATTATAATTCCTCCGTGCCATCCTACGATATATAGTAATTCAGGCACAACTACTTTATGAATGGTTGACTTAAGCCTATTTAATAGTGTTATAAATTCTTTGCGTGCGATTTCCTCGTTTTGGTGGAATTTTTGCTCGATATCATCTAATTTTTCCCTAAATTTATCAAAATTGAACCTAGGTTTTTTAATGGGAAATTTATTAATGAAAGTAAGAAATAAATCAAAAATAGAGTTCAAAGCTTTAATATCTTCAAGCTTTATTTTATTTTGCTCATTATTCAACATGTTAACAGGATAAAACACTATTTTTAGATAAATTAAGGTAATTCTTTATCTTTTTCAATATCAGTAGGATCGCGTCCTTTTTCTAACTGCTCAAACCACCATTTATCCGTAGAGATTATTTCTTTTGTTTTTAATAGAACAGATTCAATATTATTTTGGGTAACGATGACTACACCATTAATATCACCAAATACCAAATCTCCTGGAGTTATTACTCTATCTCCACATTTCACAGGTTTCATCACATTATCTAGATCTATAACCATTCTACCTCGAATTGATGAACTAATTATCCCTCTTGCAAAAATTGGGAACTTTAAAGCAATAACTTGTGAGATATCTCGGATTGGTCCATCAACTAAACCTCCTCGAAAACCTAAACCTTGAAGTAACCTACTTGTGCTTTGTCCAAGTCCAGCAGCAATCATTTGACCTGACATATCAACACACATTATTGGATATTTTGGGAGTTTTCTCATAAATTTGACTAAACGAGCAATAATATTCCTCTCGAGTGGCTCATCAGAGAGTACCATCTTCATCGTGCCTGCTAGACCGAGTATCCTCGAGCCAGACCACATTGGTCTTATACCTGCATCAATAAAACCCGGTTCAAGACCTAATTCATCGATAGCATCTGAAACAGCACAAGTATATAATTTTGAATACTCTGCTATTATTGATCCAAGTTTATTCTCGTCCATGATTTTCAGAGATTAAGAATTTATTTAAGAATATCAAAATATAATATAAAATGATACTTTTTCCATTATAAACTTATATAAATGATACTGCGACTGAAATAAAGAAATACTAATTCTGTATGAGCTTAATATAAATATTAAATGGGATTAGGTAATTAAAATGGATAAAAAAGAATTTGATCTAAAAAAAAGAAGTAATAGTATTTTTGAGTGGACAAAAACAACTCCTTTTAATTATGTAACAAGGGGTACCATTAAAGGGGTGGGATTAGATGATAAAGACATTGATAATAAACCCTTCATCGGTATTGCAAACACCTGGAATGAACTCAATCCAGGTCATAAACATTTAAACGAACTTGCTGAGGCTGTAAAGTATGGAATCTTGGAAGCTGGGGGTCTACCTTTTGAATTTTGTACGGTAGGACCTTGTGATGGTTGGGCTAATGGCAACGAAGGAATGCGTTATATCTTACCTCATAGAGAAGTTATTGCAGATTCAATTGAGTTAATGGTTCAAGCACATAGTTTGGATGCGTTAGTTACCATATCTAGTTGCGATAAAATTAATCCTGCAGTTTTAATGGCAGCAATTCGATTAGATATACCTACAATTTGCGTTCCAGGCGGACCTAATTTTTATGAGATTAGATTCATGCCTAAGTATACCGGGATTGATCAAAACAACTACGATGATTTTGATCATAAAGTAAAATGCATTACTTGTGCGACACATGGATCATGTGAAATTATGGGAACCGCGAATACATTTCAATGCTTAATGGAAGCTTTTGGAATGACCCTACCCAATGCAGCTACTATTCCAGCAGTTACACGCATGAAATATACAATTGCAAGAAATTCAGGAAGGCAAATTATGGATTTGCTTAGAAAAGGAATAACTACCTCACAAATAATGACAAAAAAATCGCTTGAAAACGCCCTAATGGTAGACCTAGCGATTGGCGGATCAACAAATTCCGCTTTACATCTCCCTGCAATAGCATATGAAATGGGAATTGAATTTGATTTAGAAATGTTCAACGATTTTAGCAAAAAAATACCCACAATCGCTAATATTTACCCTTCTGGGAATTACGGTGTTGTAGATTTATACAAAGCGGGGGGAATTCCAGCAGTTATGAATAGAATAAAAGAACATCTTAATCTGGATTGTTTAACTGTTGCTGGAAAAACATTAGGGCAAATTATTCGAAGAGCTAAAGTATTAGATGAAGATATTATAAGACCATTGAATAACCCTGTTTTTCCCGAAGGTGGAACAGTTGTACTAAAAGGAAATTTGGCTCCAGATGGAGCTGTCGTTAAGCAATCTGCAGTAAAAAATAAACAAATGCTGAAATTTACGGGTCCCGCATTGTGTTATAACACTGAACAGGAAGTTCTTGAAGATATGGCTTTAAACAAAATATCAAACGGATCTGTAATAATAATTCGTTATGAGGGTCCGAAAGGTGGTCCTGGTATGCCTGAATTGTTAGCTACAACCGCTACGCTTATGCT
>JAGXNP010000168.1 GCA_019894885.1 Promethearchaeota archaeon
CTAATAAATAAGAAAGAAATAATTTAAAACGATAATGCAATGATGATGAAAAATATTAAATTTTCAAATTTTGATGTATTTGCAATCACTAAAGAATTAGGAACTATTCTCCCTCATGGAAAAATTGACAATGTTTATGAAATTGATGGGGAACTATTACTTTTAAAAATAAAAACACATCTAAATGAGAAAAAGAATTTAATTGTAAAAAACGATTCTCGTTTAAATTTTACTAACTTTAACTACCCAATCCCAAAATATCCCTCTCAGTATATAATGTCTCTAAGAAAGTATCTAAAAAATAAGATAATTTTATCTGTTAATCAACACAATTTTGATAGAATTATTATTTTTGAAATAAGTAATGTGGAGGGAAAAACATGGAAATTTATTGTTGAACTATTTAACAAAGGTAATTATATTCTACTTGATGAAAATAACATCGTTAAAATTGCAAAAAGTTATAGTAAATATAGAGATAGGGACATTTTAGCTAATAGAGAATATAGCTTTCCTAGTTCTCGTGGCAAAGATTTTCTTAACCTTTCTCAAATCGATTTTAATGAAACAGTAAGTAATCTAGAAGATGAAATCGTAAGAATCCTTGCAAGAAATATTAATATCTCAGGAACGATTTCAGAAGAAATATGCCTTAGGGCGGAAGTTGATAAAAAGCGATCAGGACGTGATCTTACTCCTCTAGAACTAGATGCTCTTTTTAATTCCTTCAAAAAATTAAGAAATGAATTACTATTTGGAGAAATTAAGGCACAGATTGTATTCAACGAACAAGATGAAGAAATTTCAGTTATCCCTTTTGGTTTAGAGCTTTATAAGGATAATAAAGTTCAGCAATTCAATTCGTTTAATGAAGCCGTTGATGTATTCTTCTCTAAACTAGATTCTAATAAAATTATTACGCCACAAGATCAAGCCGTTAACCAAAAAATAAAGTCTCAGGAAAAAATATTAACGAACCAACGTGAATACCTTGAAGAGTTAAAAGCAAAAAAGAAATTGTACTACGAACAAGGTGATTTTATGTATGCTAATTTCAACACTTTAAATAAATTATTTAATGGAATTAAAGAAGCAAAGGAAAAAAGCTACTCTCTAGAGGAAATAAACACGAAACTAACTAGTGCTAAAAACGAAAAATTTGAAGATTTGGATATCTTTGTTAGGATCTTACCTGCAACTAAACAATTAGTAATTAAAATTGATGATAATGAAGTTTACTTGGATTTAAACAAGACTGTTGGAGAAAACGCAAATAAAATTTTTTCAAAAGGTAAAAAAGCGGAGAGAAAATTAAAGGGAACCATTCCAGCTATTCAAAAAACAGAAGAAAATATTAGAAAATTAAAAATTGAGAGAGAATCTATCGAATTAGATATTGATTTTCTAGTAAGGAAACCACAAAAGAAATGGTATGAAAAATTTAGATGGTTTTATTCTTCCGATGGATTTCTAATTATCGGTGGAAGAGACGCTAGCTCAAACGAAACAATATTTAAAAAATATATCGAACCCAACGATCTAATTTTTCACACTAACTTTCCAGGGTCCCCTCTTACGGTATTAAAGAATCCAGAAAATAATCATATCCCTGAAAAGTCAATTAAAGAAGCCGCAAACTTTGTAGCTAGCTATTCTGTAGCGTGGAAAGAGAATTGGGGTATTGTTGATGTATTTTTTGTGTTTGCTAATCAAATTTCTAAAACGCCGCCTACAGGTGAATATTTACCAAAAGGAAGTTTCATGATTTTAGGAAAAAAAAATATAATTAAGGCAGCAAAAACCGAAATTGCGCTTAGATTAGATTTCCTTGATATAAAAAATGAAAGCATGTCAGATTCTAAATTATTCTATCCCCAAGTACTGTACGAACCTCTTAATGCCACTAATAATAAAGAAGGCAAATTAATAATCGTTAAACCTTCAAAATCGGGAAAAACAAAAGGACAGATAGCCAAAGAGATTAAAACATATTTTCTTAAAAATTCAGAAGCAGAGATGAAAAAATGGGTTAAAATTTTACCTATCGACGATATTATAAATGTCTTACCTAAGGGTACATCTAAAATTATTATTCCCGTTTAATTTCCTCTTATTATCTTAAGATTATGATAATCATCAAATAATATGCCATCTATCTGGTTATCAATTAAACTATTTATTACTTGTAGAGGTTGCTTATAGCCCATAAATCCCCAAGCAAGTGATTTAATATCATTAATATGGCATACTTTTATAAATTGATTAGAAATTAAATCTGATCGAAGGTTTATCATATCCGGAATATTCTTAAGTTTTTTTCGTTGTCCTTTTTCTATAAATTCCTTTAAATTTAAACCTCTACCTTTAGTCATGTTAAAACATGTTTTTATCGGTTTAAATGTTTTCTTATATCTATTTAGTTTATTATAGTCTCTTCCGCTTATTGTACAATTCTTTAAAACTCCTTTTTTATCAATTAAGTCAAAAATTTCTTTCTCAATTCTGTCATCTTTCACGTGTATAATAGCTTGCATTTTATCTGTTATATAATCCAAGGATTCTTCTAAAAGAGGGATTTTTTGGTTTCTTATTATGGTTTTAAGATTCTTAACATCGTTGAAGGTTAAAAATTTTAATAATCCTTTACCATTAGTGGTTCTGGATAATGAATTATCGTGAAATACGATTAACTTTCTATCTTTTGTTCTTCTGACATCAAGTTCTATACAATTTGCCCCAGATTTAATTGCAATATCGAACGCTTCTAATGTGTTTTCATCGTAATCTACTAAAGTGCCTCTATGTCCGATAAAAAGTGTAATTTTTTTCATTAAAGGAAAGAAATTTTAGAAGTATAAATTTTGTTAGTTTTCCTGAACTAAAAACAAGTATACTATTATCATTAATAGACCTATAAAACTGAAAGAAAAAACTATAGAATCTCTAAAAGACTGGATCAAAGAAAAGATAAAAATAATCACAATTAACTTTAAATCTAATGGTTTACCCGTCAATTCCTTATAATTTCCGATACTAATCGTCATAAAAATGAAGAAAAATAGGATTACTAAAACCTTAATAGTGGTATCTAGAGTTTGGAATAGAATATGTTCGCTTGCAAACAGAGATAGATAACCCCCGTTTAATAAAATTGATATTATTAATAATAATCCCCCAATAACGGCTGATAGTATAACTGAACGATAAGCAGATTTTTCTTTTAATTTTGGTTTTCTATTAACCGTTCCTGATTTTAGATTTTCTTTTTTTATTTTTGACATGCTAACATGTTAACTCCTTATTCTTTCGATTTCTTTCTTAAGTTTGGTAATTCGATATATATAGAAAGCATAAAATGCCCCAATCGTAGAAAAAATGACAATTGTGGAGATTGACATCAAAAGCTCACCAATAGGTAGTTCCGGGGCTCCAGCGGGAAATTGTAAATGGATAGAAATAATATTCGAAATAATAATTCCACTGGGATAGATTGCAGTTTTACCGAATATTATCTTAAAGTTAAATGTATCACCGTGGTCTAATTCTACATCCTCGATACCACCTTCGATATTTTCAACAGGCATGGAAAACTCGTAAACTATTCGATTCCCCTCTAATTTCGCAGCACCATCACCATTAGGATTCACGTCTTCATAATAAACCGTATCATTAATGTAATAATCGAAATAAGAATGGATATTCGTTGACATATTTGAAAATTGAACAATTTTAGCATCAGTGAAGTTTAAATCCGCGTCCCAATCCGCTATTAAAACCCCAAGAAATTCATTATCATATTCACTAGATATATGATCATTTAAATCAAATCTAGCTAAAATGTATAAGTTTGGTTCAGCCTGTAAAATCCATAATTCAATAGATAACCCATCGCTTTGGTTTGATAAATCAGGAAATAGTTCTATTTCCAACTTTTCAGCCGAAACCCATTCGCTTGTTGCTCCATCAACAACGCCGTCTATAACAGGTGCGGTTCCAAATCCCACATCAAATTCAATAGGAGTTCCATAGGTTTTTACAATTAAAAATGTTGAACTTATAAGTATTTGAGCAATGAAGATTAAAATAATAATGCTTGTTGCGTTTTTTTTCACTTTTTTATAGCCACTTTTTTATCATTAAGCGATAGTTCAATTTTGCTTTTAATTAAAGAAACTTAATAAAATTGATAATTAAAATTGAATTTAATATTTTTTCTTTGTCTTAGCAAATTTTAAGGATTTTCAATCAAAAATTTATAATATTTCCCTTATATAGAAGAAATAACACTCTAATCAGTATTTAAAGGAATTTCATTTTATGACAGATAATTAGGTAAGAGAACGCTGCAATTGAATTTGTTTAAATACGCCACAACATAGTTTATCAAGCGTTTTATATCGCGTTTAGCTTCAAGCATATTGCTATTATTATATTCTGCGAATTGTTTTGGTCCAATTGCAATTAACAATCCCGAAAGATCCTTTTCTCTTTTAATAAAAAGCCAAAAAGGTTTTTTTTTTTCATTATCTTTAAATAGTAGTAGCATCCATGGATTTAAAGTCCATTCTTTAGAACCAGGGCCGACTACTTTTTCTATCGCGTGCCCCGTAGTATATTTTTTAGTTATTTTTATAGCTTTTACTAACCGATTAAAGTAGGACCGTTTCAGCTTTAAATACCCATTGAAATAAGATTTAGCGTCGTAGAGTTCTATTTCATTACCCGTTCCATCAGCAAATTTCAAGTCAATTTTCCAGGTGCTCATTTTAAATCCAAATAATTTTTCTTAGCTTATTTCCATAATTTGAATATCTTTAATATTCTTTTTATTTTTATCCAAAAAAAAAATTAAATCTTTATATTTTTCCTCGTTTAAAGACAGGTTAAGGTAACATTCGATAAATAACAATCCATCTATCATAACTAATCCCGTAGAATGAATAATACCATATTCTTGAAGTCTTTTTGAGAAAACTCTACTGAATTCTTCAATTTTTTTTAAACCCCGTAGAGTTAATTTAACTATCTTTTGTTTTTTTATGGGATAAATTGTTATTTTCGTATATCTACTTGTCTCAGATCTGATAATTAACAGAAAGTTATAATTTTCTATATTATCAATATGAGTTAATGATAACTCGATATTAGTGGTTTGTGAGGAACTAATTTCTTTTATCTGGGCTGATGTGAGGTTAGTATCCTTCATTTTCTATTTACTGAATAATAAAAAATATAAACTAATATTATTTCAAAAGTAATTTTTTAGTAATTTGAATACTATGAATAGTTCCGGATGTTTTTATAGTAGACAATACGATTTTATTACCAGATATTTCAGTAATTAAAGTCAAAGCGGAAATCACGATTTCTTTTGTTTGATGAGAGAATCTTATAATTCCAAAGCCTTCTAAAAAATTAATATCAACCAACCATAATCCCACTCTACTAGCTTCTTTTAAGCCAAAATACTTCCATAGGGATGCCCATATTGAATTTAGAATCTCTTGCTTATTTAAAGGCATATCATGTTCAGATATCACTTTGAATAGTATATATCTATGACGTTCGCTTTTTACGACTAAATTTCACCCCGATTTATTAGTTTCACACCCAATTCTATGAAATTTTTATCTTGACGCATTTGTACTCGATTTAGAAGAGAAACTACATTTTTAGAAAAACTATTTTTAGCTCGCAGCAATGAAATACCTAAAAGCGTATGACAAACACTAATTAAAGCTCTAGGATGTCGTAATGAATAAATATCGTCAAAATTCCCACTTATGATATAGTTTGCATTTAATTTATTAGCTAACTGTACGCCTCGGTAAAGATTTCTTAGATTTTTGGATTGTAATGATTTGTTTTTTACTATTATTGGCGCGAGCGAAAATTCGATAAACGAGTGATTCTGTTTGGTAAGCGAAATTACTCCTGGAAAAATAGTTTTGAGTACAGCTGGCTCTGAAAACGAGATTACATCAACTCTGGAATCTTTAGCTGCCTGGATTTGAATTTTTTTATCTACAGATTCAATTACTATAATGTTGGATGACTGTCCAATTCCTTTTAGTTTCTTAATTAAGCTTTCTAAATTTTTTGGATTAATATTAGTGCGATATTTAACATTTATATTAGGTATCTCTTCTATTCTTCTTTTTAAATCTGATCGCATTTTTTCTCCATTATTTTCAAGTTCCACAATCACATTTTGAATTCCTAATAATTTACAAAAATGTAATTTCTGCTCAATTTCCTTGAAGTTGCTAGTATTTACCCTTAACCTTGACTCAAAATATGACAATCAGATCTTAACCTCTAATTTCAGATCGGGATTTATCTGTAGCGTTTTCGAAGTTTTATGTGTTTTTAAATAAAAAAAATTTTATTAGAATAAATATTTTACATGTTATATATGTTATAAGTGGTTCTATTGGCTAATAAACGAAAGCTTTCTGATATAAAGAAAAAAATTCATAAAGGTAACGCAAATGTTCTCACCGCTCAGGAATTTATCAGTCGCGTTGACAAGGGAGAAAACTTCAGATTTGAAGATATTGATGTGATTACAACCGCTACTAAAGGTCTAATGAGTGGAATTATGGGCATATTTTCTTTTAGATTAGCTGCTCCAAAAAGTTTAAGAAAATTTACTGAAATCAGTCTAAACGGAATCTCTGCTTTTCCTGGACCGTGCCCCAATGAGTATTTAGGAATTGCTGATCTAATTGTCTACGGTACTGCTCAAAGTCATTCAAGAGAAAATTATTGTGGAGGTTCTTTGTTCAGGGAGTTAGTGGAAGGAAAGTCTATCTCCATCCATGCTAAAAGCAGTGAAGGAAAAATAATTGATAAAGATTTAGTTTTAAAGGAAATGCAATATGCAAAACTGATGGGTACTCGTCAAGCGATAAAAAATTACAATGCAATGATTAACTGCGAAACATATCAAGTAGATACGATATTTTCATGTCTTCCT
>JAGXNP010000169.1 GCA_019894885.1 Promethearchaeota archaeon
ATATTAACCTTCTATCATGTTTTTTCAACTAACTTTAAATATGAGTAGGAGAAATATTCTTTAAACACAAATTTATTTTTAAAACATATTTAAATAATTAAAGGAGGAATAAAAAATGGCTAAAAAAGCTGCAGTTGATGTTTTATTCGTAAAATCCAAAGTTCGAGACTATATCAAATCTAAGGATTGTAACACATCTGGAGATGTAATTGATGGTCCAGCACTCAATAATGCGCTGATTGATATACTCGATAAAGCGATTGGTCGTGCAAAAGCGAACGGTAGAAAAACAGTCCAAGAGAAGGATTTATAAAGAAGATCCTTAAGAGGACTGCAAATTTATTGTTCATAAACATCTGCAAGGAAAATATTTTTTTTATTAAATTAAAATCATTCTTTTTTTTTATTTCTGAAAAATTACTAATTTCCTTATGTATGCTTATTTTTAATAAAAAATATATCATTGCAGTTATAACACACACAATAAACACGACCTAATAGAATAAAAAATTCTTCATAAATCGCCTTATCTTTATTCTTTTCTTGTATGAATAGAATTTTTTATTCTTTTCTCTTCCTTTTAAGCAAGATTATTATTCTTTATGGTAATACTTAATTTTAAATCAAAATTCTTTATCAATGATAAAAAATTGTATCGATACGACACTCCTTAATCTTTGCAAAGCTTCCTTAAGTTTTTTTACTCTTTCAAAGGGACCAGACACTGCAATAATTTCTAAACATTTTTCAAATTCAAGATGTATGTGCAAAGTTGATGTAATAATATCGTAGAAATGATGTTGAATATCATTTTTCAAAATTTCGTCTGTTTGTTGGACAGAGGCGTATATTGGTCTAGAATCATATTCGTGATCATGGTGTTTATCATCATGATTAATTTCATGAGAATGATCTGTGATATCTTCCTTTTCATGCTTATCGGTAAAATGTTCATGAAGCATAACTATTGGAATGCAACCAACAACATTTCCAGAAGCTTTCGGAATATTTTCTTCATTAGCCATTAAAGAATACATTGCTTTCCTTATACTATCTGATCTCGAAATACCAATATTATTCCTGAAAGCTTCAAATTTGTCGTATAAATCTTTAGGAAGTGAAACTGTAAAGCGCTTATATTCTTCCATATTAAACATCTTAATTTTTATAAAAATAGTACTAACTTATTTCCTAATTAAAATAGCTATCGGTACGCTAGCTTCCCGCCATTGAGCTATCTTGCCAGAATACTCCAAATTTAATTTAACTCTACCGTGGTCGCCTAGAATTACCATTAGAGAGTTATTTCTAAGTTGTTTGTAGTTCCCTAAAATCCACTTGTCAGTACGAAGTATTAATTTATCAATCAAGTCCTCGGGAGTTCTTTGTTTTAATGCTTGTTGTTGTTTGTGAAGATTTTCAAAATCTAAATAATGCATCCAAGATAATTCAAAATTATTAATAACCTTCGCAGATTCAACCCATGTAGCCATATCCGTCTCTTTTGGAATCGAATGAGTACCTCCATCGTATCTATTTAAGTCTCTTTTTCTTCCAACAAAGCATGATTTCTTTCCGTGTTCATTTAGATATCTTAACAAATGAAATCCGTTGGGTTCAAACTCGAATCCTCCATACATTATTTGATGTAAAACTCCTAAAGTATAAGGGTTTTTGGTGGAAAGAAGCAACATAACCTGAGAATTTGTTATCATAAATTCGGGTTTATTAAATGTAAGTTCAAATAAACCAAAATTATCAATTGTACTTACACTAATTCGTTCAATATCTTGATAGAAATCAACAACCTCTTTGACGGGTTCTGGAATTATTCCAGATGGTGGATCGATACCTAACAACTTAATAAAAGTGGAAGGTATTTGATTTAAGTAACATTTGATAGTTTGAAGTTCACTCATAACTAATCATTACTATTTTATTTTTAAATTTATAACTATAAAATTGAAATTAAGTACAATTTATTATAAAATAATAACAGTTTATTATTTTTAGTATTGATATTTTATTTATAATACTAGTTTCAAATTCACCTATTTTAATCATGAGAGTGAGCATGTAATGAAATCTATATATTTTGATTTAACTAACTCAGGAATCTCTGGAGATATGTTATTAGCATCATTATTGGGTTTAATACCTGATACGACTCAAATCCTCACATATTTGAAAGATTTAAAGAAAAAGTTAAAAGGGGTATCTAAATTAGAAATTGATCTCAGGAAGGTTAAAAGGATGGGGATAGAGACTAATAAACTTGAAATAATAATAGAAGAATCTAAAATGCATAGATCTCCGGAGGATCTCACAAACGCTCTCGAGGATTATCTTTATGAGAAAGATTTTTCGAATCAAGCTAAAGAGTTTGCAAGGAAAGTATTAAGTACTTTATTTAAAGCTGAAGCTGAAGTTCACGGAAATTTAATCGAAAATATACACCTTCACGAATTAAGCTCAGTTGATACATTAATTGATATTTTGGGAGTGACGAAAGTTATTGATGCAATAGGGGGATTTGGAACTAATTTCTCATTTTATTGTAGCGAAGTACCTCTAGGTGGTGGAAAAATAAAAAGTGCTCACGGAATCTTGCCTATCCCCGCTCCAGCTACAGTAAAAATATTAGAAAAATCTAATCTGCTTCTAAAAGGCGGACCTATTGAAACGGAACTAGTAACCCCTACCGGAGCAGCACTTTTGGTAAATTTACATCCAATATTTTCAGAATTTGTTCCCGCTATGAATCTGTTAAAAGTATCCTATGGGACGGGCCAAAATGAGTTTAACGCTTTTTCGAATACTATTCGTTTGTTTTACGGAGAGATGAAGCATTTGATGCGTTCTAATGAGTTGCATCCTCTAAGTGATTATGTTGAGGAAGTTTGTATTTTAGAAACAGCTGTAGACGATTTATCAGGGGAGATTTTAGGCAACTTTGTAAATATTTTAGGAAATGAAGATATTCTAGACATTCAAATAATCCCAAGTATTACTAAGAAAAATCGCCCTGGCCATGTCATAAAAATTATTTGTGATCCTTCGCATAGCTATGATTTTATACTTAAAACTTTAAGAGAGTTGGGTACGCTTGGTGTAAGATTTTATTCAAGCAAGCGCGTTTGCATAGATCGTAAAATTGTGAATGAAAAAATAGAAATCAATGGTAAATGGTATGAACTGAATTTTAAAATTTCTTTTATTAAAAAAGGAGAAAAAACAGAAGTTATTAATGTTAAACCAGAGTTTGAAGATTTAAGTTTAATCAGCAAAGAAACATCTCTTACTGTTAGAGAAATACTATTTTATTGTCAAAATGTGATAGAAATGCTTTACAAGAATAATTTATGACCGTGGTATACTCTACTCATATAAAATTAAAGAAAAAAAAAGGATTTTTTTAATTTAATGGCTATATTCGGATGGTTTTAATAATCATCAATATGGAATTTATTTAAGATATATTCATCCTTAACTAATTGTTCAGAAATTTCTTTCAAACGCTTTATATCGTTTTTAATTTCATTTTCTTTACTTAGTTTCCCTAATTCATGAAAAATTTCGGCAGCCTCGCTAAAAGAATTTATACATTCGTCGAAATTACCTGATATTTCGAGATCTTCAGCAAGAAAAGCTAAACTCTCTGCAATATCTAATTTTCTGCCAATTTTCTTTTGAATTTTTAATGCTTGATAGGAATATTTTAACCCTTCCACATGATTTTTTAATTTAGAATGGGTTCTTCCTAAAGTTCGTAAAACCATTGCTTCTTCGTTTTTTAGGTTATTATCCTTGCTATACTGTAAAAGATTTTCCAAAAACAAAATGAAGTCTTTTTTATTAATTTCTTTCGAAGGATCTGAACTGTCTAATGCTTTAGTAAAACTCTCTAAGGCATTAAGAATATCACCACTTTTAAAAAATTCTTTAGACTTTTCAAAATTATCAATTGTTGCGACCATCGGTCTCAACTTTATAGTATATTAGTTTTTTTAGATTATTTAGAATTAGTAATTTCAATATTAATTATGTTAATCTAAATATATATACTTTCACATTCAATTTATAAGGGGTAAAAGGGTCAAAATCTATATCAATTCTAAACTATCTTCATTTGGATACAGCAAAAGATTGTTCAAATAGTTACTTGATTAAAGAGATTATAAAAAAAATAAAAAAAAAGAGAGTTTTCTAAATTAAAATATCCCTAGCGGCATAAGTAAGGGGCCGAAGATACATAGAAGGACGATAGCTATTCCGTAAATAATTCCTACTACCTTAATCTTATCTTTTCTTTCAGGAAGGTCATACACATAAAATGTTCCCACATAAAAGTGAAAATAACCAATAAGAAAGATTAAGAGGGGGTTGTACCAGTTCCACCACACATACTCCCATATTAAATAATTGCCCCAATTCAGTAGAATCTCTACAAAGACAGAAAATAGTGTAAAGCCGATTGCCATAGCCCAGCGATTTGGAAGTCCTAAAATCTTCTGATTTTTGTCCTCTGGAAGAAACTTTGCAAAGACAATGCCACCGATCGAAAACATAAAAGCAATTTCTATGTTCCAGCCAATCAGGATTATATAAGCGCTAGCTCCCGGGGTAGTCCAAAACGCGGAGTAATTAGAAAACGCAAATACTAGTCCGTTCCAGATCTCATTAATAAGATCCAGCCCTAATAATGTTAATCCCGCGAAGACAGTGCTCCAATTGTTAGTTTCTCTTGCTTTTTTGATCTCAACACCGTAGATATATAACACAATAACTAAAAGAGTTACAACATACCATCCCGTTACAGGATTTAATTGTCTCAATTTCGATAGTGCTTCGAGAGAAGCAGCTGTAGGTGCCATAATGTATACTGATTTTTTAATATTAAATTTATTTATAATTATGAAAAATCTTGGTATTATTTATATAAATTACTTTCTCGCTATAAATTAAACCTACATTCTTCGAAGAAAAAATTGAAAGATGAAATAAAAGTAAAAAATTTAATCTTAAAAAGTGAATTTACTCTGCTATTTTATTTGCAATTAACGCAGCAGAAGCTCCTGCTCCAAAACCGTTGTCTATATTAACAACTAACAATCCAGGGGAACATGATTGTAACATCGTTGTTAAAGCACCAATACCTTTTTCACCTAAACCGTAACCACTAGAAATAGGAACTCCAATTACTGGAATGTTCACAAGCGCAGCAACTACTCCGGGTAAAGTCCCCTCCATACCTGCACATACGATGATTACTTGAATGCCCTTTTTGATCATTTCACTGAGAGGTGTAAAAAGACGATGAATTCCCGCAATTCCTAAATCGTAACTTGTAAGCACTTCACAGCCCATTGATTTAGCAATTACTTTAGCTTCCTCAGCAACGGGAATATCTGAACTCCCAGCCGTGATTATGCCTATTATTCCGCCTTTTTTTTCAAATTTGTAGGTTTTTTCCTTTACTACCAAGGTTTTAGCGAATTCGTTTATGTCTACTGAATAAGCTTCGTTGTTTTCGAATTCTTTTGATATTAAAGGGATTAATTCGTCTCTATACCTTGAAACAATGGCAAACCTATTTTTTTTCAAGAATGAGTATATAATCTCTAAAGTTACTTCAGGTTTCTTGTTTTCAGCATAGATAACCTCAACGATACCAGTACGCACCTTTCTAAAGATATCTAATTTAGCAAAATCTCCAACTTCTTCAATCGCGTTTGCTTTTAACAGTTTTTCTGCTTCTTCGACTGAGCACTCTTTTTTTAACAACCGATTTAATATTTCTCTGATTTCATCCACTCTCAATCACCGAATTAAATTTTGTAAGATTTTATGTTCATATCTCCATATTCATAAAAATCTTTTAGTCTTAATAAATTTAAAAAGATGTTCCAACTTATTTTTTTTAGCATTTTCAAATAAATAGGTTTAAAACACTAAATTTTAAGACATTTATCAGATTTAATTGAAATTCATTAATGAGTAAGTTTTAAATATATTAGTGTACCAATTATAAATTCCTTAAATTCAAAAATCAATATTCAGCAACATCAAGCGGAAAAATTGACGCAGTTCTGTAAACTTGTTATAAAAGAATTTTTTAGGTAAAATTGGTATAATACTGTATAAAGATAACTGATTCCACATTATCATAAGTTTATAATAGAGTTACAAATTTCCAATTGAACATTTGAAACCTTTTTTTGATATAATATATTACCATTTATTACAACCAAAATCACATAGAGTGAGATTAAATGTTTGATTATAAATCTTATAAAGATGTTGATTTAAAAGGAAAGAAAATTTTGATGAGAGTTGATATTAACTCTAATATCGACATTGAAAATAACAGAATTCGCGAATCACCTCGTATTCACGCCCTAATCCCCTCATTAGAAGAACTAAAAGATAGTGCTGTAGTAATTATGGCACACCAATCCCGACCAGGCGCGAAAGATTTCACCTCTTTAGAATTACACGCTGGAGAAATAAGGAAACTTTTAGATCGCCCTGTTAAATATGTTGAAGATGTATTTGGAGAAAAAGCAATTAATGCAATAAAGGATCTTAAGGTAGGCGAAGTGTTAGTTCTTAATAATGTACGAACTTGGGAACTTGAAAATAAACAATTTAAGGACTTTTCTGAAGCAGCAAACTTGGAGATGATTAAAACCCTATCGCCATTATTCGATTATTTCATCGCAGATGCATTTGGAGCAGCACATAGAGCACAACCTTCGATAATTGGGTGGCCAACATTAGTCGCAGGACCCACAACCGTTAAAGAGTTCGAATACATGAGTAAAATCTTAGAGTCTCCCGAAAAACCAATGATTATGCTTATTGGAGGAGCTAAAGCTTTAGATAAGTTTAAAGCCATGAAATTCAATTTCGAAAACAAAAAATTAGATTACGCGCTCTGCTCTGGTTTAACAGCTATATTAATCTTGGAGGC
>JAGXNP010000016.1 GCA_019894885.1 Promethearchaeota archaeon
GTTTATTATAAGTCTTGATACAAATGGCCTTCCCATTAATGACTATACAGCATTAATAAAATTAGAGCATGTAGGATATGCGAATGCTTTCAAAAGTGTAATCATAATAGTAAATCCAATTCAAACAAATGCAGAAGCAAATATATCTATTGTAAATGCTTATTTAAATGAGGTTATTGATATAAAAGTCAATTACACGATTGAAGATTCAAATGAATTAATCTCTGGGGCTATTTGCAGCGTCGAATGGCAGAGGTCATCTAGTATCGTTTCTATTGCTGATGGGTTTATTATAAGTCTTGATACAAAAGATCTTTCCATTGATCATTATACAGCATTAATAAAATTAGAACATGCGGGATATGCGAATGCTTTTAAAAGTATAACTATAATAATCAGCGAGCAAAATGTAAATCTCATAGTTGCTATCAATTGTCAAGAAGTTGGCGAAAATTTCTTAGATGATTATTTTTACAATGAGGTGATAACATTATCATGTAGGGCATATGCTACGCTTGAGCAAACATATTTATCTGGATGTACAATAACTTTTATTAATGAGCAATATGAGCAATATTTTGTAAAGTGCGATAATTCTTGGTTTAACACTTCAATATCAATATTAACTTCTACCTTTTCGTTAGGGATTAATCATGTTTATATTAAATTTCAGCAAGATAATTATACTACTACAACTTTTTCTTTCCAAATTTTTATTAATCAAATAGAATTTGATGTTCAACCTATTGATTTTCAAGATCCGATCGAAGTAAAACCTGGAGAAAAAATTCAAATAAGAATTAACTTAACTGAAGTTGATACAATAAATTTCATTGAAAATGCCACAATTTCTTATTCATGTGATTTTGGACTAGGAATCTTTGAGGAAATTGGAGAGGGAATTTATGAGTTGGAGCTTGTTATTCCAGAAAATAGTCGTGGAAATCATAAAATTACATTGATAATCTTAAAAGAAGGAACTGTTTATAAACCAACAATATATTCATTTCTATTAGTTGTAAAAGAACCCGAATTCCCAACAATTTTGGTTGTAATAATAATAGCAATCTCAGCCGCTATTATAAGTGTTTTAGGCATACTAAGCTTAAGGTCATATGTTTTTTTACCTAAAAAAAAGAAAAAAAAAAAAGAATTACAGCAAAAAATTCAATTATTTAAAGATGTTTGGAATATTCAAGGTTTTCTTGTTAGCCATAAAAATAGTGGTCTTCTAATATACAATAAATTAATCTCTATTTTCAAGAACCAGAATGAATCGATTATTTCAGGGTTTATTCAAGCTTTAAGTATTTTTAGTGAATCGTTAGTCGACGGAGATAAAGTAGTAAATAAAATAAATGACGCACAAGATAAATATTTAAAAAATGTATTCGAACTAGACTTTAAATACTTTCATCTTCTTGTTTGTGAATATAAAGCAATTAGGGCTATACTAATTACTAAAGAAAGAAGTTCTATTAGATTAAAAAAACAACTTTATCTTCTTACTGTTGCTATATATGAAAAGTTTCCTGAAAAATTAGAGAATTTTGATGGTTCATTAAATGCAATCGAAAATGAAATAGATGTTCTCTTAAATCAATTCTTGTTTTTATACTACAATGAACCGTTTTCATTAACAAATAATGAATTATATTATAATAAAATTAAGAATTCTGGAGATTTAACTACAATGGAAACAAGAATAATTAATGTCATCTTATCAGACTTTAAATCTGAAAAATTATTTAAATTAGATACTTTAATAGGTCTAGTAACTGAAGAAAATAAGGATTTAGTTTTAGATGGGATAAGAACTTTGATTAAGAGAAAAATTTTGGTTAGTTCACATTTAAATAATTTAAGTCCAAAAATCAATAACAGTTTTAAATAGAATAAATAAAGAGAAAAATGAAAACTTAAAAATATTTCTTCTTTATTTGATTTTAGATTATTGATTATTTATTTAAACCCTTGACAGAAAGAGTTCACATTTTTAGGTAGTACCTCGTGATTGTAGCCACCCTCTAAAAGCGCATATCTCCGCCCTTCGCATAGCTTTTCAGAATATTTTTTCATTAACTTTCCTAACTCTAGATAGTCTTCGGGATATAAAAGATGTCCCCAGTCTTCAATTCCTTGATCGAAACCAGCCGAAGCCACAAAAATATCAATATTATCTAATTCTTCCATATAAGTCTGAACTTCTTTAATATAGCCTGTTCTTCCACTCGAATCTGGGTTGAGAATTTTAGCTCTAAAATCATCATTTCTGAATGTTAAGATATTAATGTTCCCGTCTCCTGTGTGCAGATCGAAATCTAGAACGAAAGCTGATTTAATTTTACCCTCTGAATACAGTTTTAGCAGACTTACGCTTATATTATTGAAGTAGCAGAAACCCCAGCACGAATCTGATGATGCGTGATGACCTGGAGGTCGAATAACAGCAAAAATAGGATTACCTTTATATGCTTCCTCCGCTGCTAAAATAGCTCCTCCAGCCGCTAACGAAGCGAGTTCGAATAATAAGGAATCACGATGAATATAGTTATAATGTCTTTCAGAATGAGCTCTTAAGATATCCTCGGTTGTAGCAGGATTTGGTATTACAAAATCAAACTCTTGATTGATTGAAAGTACATTTATTATACCCTCTAAGCGTCCAGGCGCTGCCGCAGGATCCATGGCGTAATTAGAATTGTAATATCTTTCATGAAATACAATTTTCATTTTCTCACCAATTTAATAGATATTATGATTTTAACTTAAGTTTTACACTATTTGATATTAATTGTTAATATAAATGTTAATCTATCACTTTGTCATCATTTTCACGTGAATAACTCAAATAACTAATAATTTATAATCATAAAATTTAACTATGAATCTAAAGACTTATTTGTCTAAAAAGATAAATAAATCGGATTGAACATTCGGGTTAGTAAGCTAAAGAGTTGATTATTATGTCTAAAAATTTTAGGAAGTTATGGGCTATTGTATCTATTCTACTTTTTATTTCAGGTTTTTTCTATTTATTTAACTTAACGACTAATTTAGGATTAAATTTTATTGAAAGATCAGATCTCACTCAGGATCGTGAGCCTACTAATGATTTCGAATTAGAATTAAGTGATCTTCCTTCATTATCTACATATTCTGGAGTTGGACAAGCTCAAAATGTAACAGAATATGGTTTTGCACATTTTGGTAATAACGGTTTGGATTTGGATAATGACGATAATGCAACTATAATAGTTCCAGAAAACTGGAATGCTAATGAAGTAATATGTAATATTTCAAATATTTATGATTTTAATAATATTTATGTAAATGAAACTTTTAATTCAGGAATCGATACTAATTTTTGGAGCAACTATTCCGATCGTCCTCAAAATGTCACAGCGGGTTGGTATAACAATCCGGCGGGGGAGAATGATTCAATTTACCTTAGATTCGATGAAGCTAATGAAGCGGGAAGCCCATGGCAGTATGTTGATTCCTGGGTGAACTATACATTTTATGTACCAAAGATAAATATACCAACCGAAAATTGGAATTTAAATTTCAATTATGGAGCGTTTTTCAGTGATACTGAATGGTTGTCTGGGCTTGGGGGCACTAAGCACTATGCTAGAGTAGATGTTGATGGTTATACTCAAGAGTTTTCTAAACGGTTGGTAGATTTGAATAATAAAACAATATATCAAGCTTCTGAAATAATTAACCCAGATCTATCTGGTATAACTCTTCCAGGTACTATATCTCTGTTATTTGGGGTAGAATATGGAAATATAGGAAATAATCCAACTGGATATTTTCAAATGTTTTTTGATAATATTACTCTTTCCATTTCCACCATTCCTAAACCTTCTCAAATAAATCTTACTCTTATCGATTACACCAATAGCTCATGGAAAACTCCTATTAGCGATATCGGTGATGGTGAAGGGACAAATAATCTTCAGGGTATATGGAACGGTGGGATTGGAGGAAAATATCACTTTTTTGGATTTGAGACAAATTCCTCTGGTAGAGTAATTTTAAATTCTGATTTTTATGCAAAAGCAACATCATCCAGAAAAACAAAAACATTTTTGGGATTAGAAGGAAGTGAATTTGTTGTTGAGAATAATACAGCAACAACATGGACAATGTATTTTCCAATGAAAGTATCAGGCACATATGGAACTGATTATTATGTCAATGTTTCAAAACCATTAAATTGGAATGTAACCCAAGTAATAGATCCATATTTCAATAATAGAATAAATGAAGTGATAGGAGCAGGATTTGGTAATTCGACATTGATAATCCCAAATAACATTTATATAGAAGGAGTATGGAAAATCGTAGTGAAGGCACCTAATTACGTAGAATTTTCAAATCTATTTAGGAAAGATGCATCTATATGGAGTGAAAACAAAACTTTTCATGTGGATGATATTTTAAAAATTAATGCATCGATAGACAATTCTTTAATTCCAAGTATTGATAATACAAACGCTACATTAAAAATCTTTAGCTCTAATGGTTCATTGTGGTATCAAGAGGGAAATATTTCTGTTGACAGCAACGGAAATGTTGAGTTTTCGGATATAACACTAGGATCAAGTAATGCTAGTACTGGAAAATACTCTGCTCAAATTATATGGAATGATCATAATCTAAACATGTCGCAAGTAGGATTTTCATTATTACAATTTAATGTAATACACGAAACAAATTTAACGGCTATTGATTCTAATTTTAACCTATTTTCTGGGGATCCACTTTTAATAAGAGTAAAGTTTATGGATTATGATTTTAATCAATCGATTCCTTTTGCGACTGTTACTTATAGTTCTACGTTCGGAATGTTTGGAACTATGATTTATATAGGATTTGGAATATACTTTATTGATATTGATACGAGCTCATTATCATATGGAGATTATTATTTTTCAATTAATGCCAGCAAATCCTTTTATGAAAACCAAACTATGGAGAATCTAATTCATCTAAAGATTTTAGCTCAACCTTTAGATTTAGAAGTACCTCATTATGCACTGGAAGGTAATGCAAATAGCATAATTTCCTGCAATATTAATATTACCGGAGCAATATCTGGATCCCTAATATATCCCGTTAATATCTCGACCGATTGGTTTAATCCTTATAACATAACAGATCATAATAATGGAACATACACCTTAGATTTTTCGACAAATAATATTCCAACCAGCGGATACCTTGAGTCATATAACATAGAAATTTTCGTGAATAAAACACATTATGAAAATACAAACGATTTTATAACTCTACTAGTTCATCCAATTTCTACACAAGCTACTGCGAATATTTCGTTGACATCAATCAACTCAAATGAGGTGGTAAACTTAAAAGTCAATTATACCCTTGAAGGCTCAAATGAACTCATAACCGACTCTAATTGTACCGTCACTTGGCAGGGTTCTTCTCTGATTAATCCTGTATCAGATGGATTTAATATTATGTTATTTACAAATGGGCTGCAAGTTGATTATTATACAGCACTTTTTAAATTAGAAAAAGCAGGATTTGAAGATGCTTTCGAAAGTGTTACTATTATAATAAATGAACAGGATGTTAATCTGACAATCTCAATAAATGCAGAAGAGATAGCTGCGAATGACCTTATAGAATCCTATTTCAAACAAACTATTAATATTTCAGCAAGAGCTTATGCGGTTATAGATGAACACTTTTTATCTGGTGGGATGGTAACATTAATTAGCAATAATTTTGAGAAGAATTTTACAGAGACCCCCTTCACATACTTCTCTGCCTCTCTGATCTTAAATGGAGTCAATTTTATCTCTGGAATAAACAATATTTTTTTAAGATTTGAGCAAGCTAACTATACTACTAAGATATTTTTATTCCAACTGTTCATAAAAGCACAAAATGTAAATCTTACAACTCATATCAACTATCAAGAAATCCATGAGGATTTTTTAATAGAACGATCCTTTAATCAAGAGCTTCAAATATCATGTAGAGCTTTTGCAGAAATCGAAGGTGTCTTTCTTTCTGGTGGAACTATAACTTTTATTAATGGAGAGTATGAATTTGAATTATATGAAAATACAGGTTATTGGTTTAATCGAACAATACTTATTTCCACATCAACCTTCTCTATTGGCCCAAATTATGCTTATCTCAGATTTCAGCAAAATAATTACACTACAACAATATTTACATTTCAAGTATTTGTTAATCAGATCGAAATTGAAATCGACACTCCCGGTTTTGAGGGGATTATTAGTGGTGCTCCAGGTGAGACAGTATTAATTAAGTTAAATTTAACTGAAAATGGCACTACAAATGATATTGAAAATGCCACAGTATTTTACTCATGGAATTTTGGTACAGGATACTTTAATGATATAGGTGGCGGAATTTATGAATTAGAATTACATCTACCAACAGGATTTGGGGGTAATTATGACCTTAAACTTATTATCTCTAAAGAAGGAATACTATATAAAACTAAAGAATTTACCCTTTTTATAGATATTAATCAAGTGGAAGGACCCAATATCTTCATTTGGATCATTATCTTTGCATTAGTAGCAATTAGTGGAATACTTGGTGCATTAAGCTTTAGAAGTTACGTGATTTTACCGAAAAAAAGGAAGAGAGAAGCCGAGTTAATAAGTAAAATACAAGTTTTCAAGGATGTTTGGAATATCCGAGCAGTCATTTTAATTCATAGAGAAAGTGGACTTCCAATATATAGCGAAGAAATATCTTTTGCCGAAAAAGATCAAGATAGCACTCTCATTTCAGGATTTGTTCAAGCTATTACTGCTTTTAGCGAATCATTTGTAGAAAAAGGATTTCAAACTACTAAAAAACTCACCACCGACTATGAATATCTGAAAACGATTATTGATTTAGACTTTAGGTTTTTCCAACTCTTAGTATGTGATTTTGAAACTGTACGCATATTACTTGTTTTAAGAGATGCACCTTCAGAACGATTGAAAAAACAAATCTATTTGCTTGCAACTGTGCTTCATTCACAATTTGGAGAGGAATTTATAAGTTTTTCAGGAAGTCTAAACCATTTATCAATTAAATTTCAAGATTTCCTGAATCAATTTATATTCCTTCATTATAATAAAGAGTTCGAAATTACCCCAAATAAAAACTATTATGAATCAATACTTGAAACTGATGAACTAACAAATTTAGAAAAAAGGCTGATAAATGTAATATTATCAATGACTAAAATTAATAAAACATTTACAATAAAAGATACAATTGATTTAATAGAAGAAAAGAATGAAGATTTAGTTCTTGAAGCAATTAATACCCTAATTCAACGAAAAATAATCATATCACCTTACTTTCCAAAACTAAACCAAAAGAAGAAACAAACCTAAAGCTTTAACATTAAAAAAGAATTAAGATATTTTTAATATCTTTTATTTAGTTTTTCTATCATATCTTTTGTCATTGATGCTAAATCATAACTAGGGTTCCAACCCCATTCTTCTCGAGCAAGTGAATCATCTATTGTCTTAGGCCAAGAATCAGCTATTGCTTGCCGAAAATCTGGTTTATACTCAACTTTAAATTCGGGTATGTGTTTCTTAATCTCAGCTGCAATCTCACCGGCAGAAAAACTTATCCCCGTTAAATTGTAAACTCGGCGTTTTAATTTTGAATTGTCTGCTTCTAAAAGATCGATCATGCACTTGCTGCAATCCGGCATATATAACATAGGCAATACAGTATCTTCTCTAAGAAAACAGGTGTATTTTTTGTTTTTGATTGCTTCATAAAAAATCTCTACAGCGTAATCTGTAGTTCCGCCTCCAGGTAAGGTTTCACTACTTATTATGCCGGGCAATCTCATGGATCTTATATCAAGGTTATACTTATTATAATAATATTCTGCTAAGAGTTCTCCCGCTACTTTGGTTATACCATACATCGTAGTCGGTTGCAGTACTGTAGTATTAGGTGTATTCTCTCTGGGTGTTGTAGGACCAAAAGCAGCTATTGAGCTAGGCCATATGACTCTGTCAATTTTATAACTTCTTGCGACTTCCAGAACATTAATTAAACCGTTTAAATTTATATCCCAAGCCGTTTGAGGCATTTTCTCTCCTGTAGCTGATAAAATTGAGGCCATGTGAAAGATTGTATCAATTTTATACTCAAAAATAACTTTGGCTATAGAATTTTTGTCTAAGGCATCCAAATAGATGACTGGTCCCGATTTTTTAATAGCTTCGGGAAGTGGTGTTTTCCTCCCAGTGGCTATAACATTTTCTCCACCGTATTTCTTTCTCAACGCGGGAACAAGCTCAGATCCTATCTGTCCAGCCGAACCAATTACAAGTATTTTTCTACTCATATTTATCAATTTTCATATTCATAATTCTGTGTAAATATAATGAGATTCATAATTCACCCAATTAAAAAAGGTTTATCCATATTTCTCCCACTTTGAACCCTTTTATTTATTATAGGAAAAACTAATATTTCAAAATACACTTAAATTATTAATTTACACACATATTTCAAAAAAATTAAGGTGATATGATGAAAAGAGATCCAGTTGCTTTTCTTAAGGAGGATATGATTGAATTAAGAAACAACAATCTTGAATGGATTATTCGATATTTAGAGGAAGGTTCTAAACCTCATTCCACTGTTGATGGCAAGAAAGTATTAATGCTCAATACGAACAACTATCTCGGTCTGGCGACTCATCCCAAGATTATGCAAGCAGCAATAGATGCGACAAAAAAATATGGTGCTGGAGCAGGAGCAGTTCCAGTGATCGCGGGTAGTTTTGATTTAACGAAAGAGTTCCAAGAAAAATTTGCTAAATTTAAAGAGGTCGAAGCATCTATTTTGTGCCAGACTGGTTTTGCAGTTAATTCAGGATTAATTCCTATGTTAGTTGGAAAACCAGATATAGTAGTTTCAGACGAATTAAACCACGGCTCGATAATTGACGGAGTAAGGTTATCAGGAGCTGGTCGAATTATTTATAAACATAATGACGTTGGAGATTTAGAAAGACAATTAAAAGAGGCTGAAAAGCAAAATCCCAGAAGAATATGTATCATAACAGATGGAGTTTTCTCGATGGATGGAGATATAGCTCCTTTGGGAGGAATAGCAAAAGTTGCTGAAGATTTTGGTGCTATGATTTTCGTTGACGATTGCCATGGAGAAGGAGTATTAGGAGAAGGAAGAGGTATCGTTGCCCATTTTAATTTACAAGGAAAAGTTCATGTTGAAGGTGGCTCAATGAGTAAAGGATTCGGAGTATTTGGGGGAACTGTAGCTGGTTCAAAAAATTTAATTGAATTCTGTGCCAATAAAAGTAGAACTTACCTGCTGAGTACTGCACATCCTCCGGGAGTTGTAGCTGCTAACATTGCTTCAATCGAAGTAGTTGAAACCGAGCCTGAACATGTAAAACGGGTATGGGAAAACACTAATTATTTTAAAAAGGAAGTTCAAAGTATGGGGTATGACACAGGAAATTCAACCACTCCTATAATTCCATTGATTATTGGAGATCCTGGGAAAGCTCAAGAATTAGCACGAATTCTATTTGAAGAAGAAGGAATCTATGGGACACCAATAGTATTTCCTATGGTCGCAAAAGAACTCTCTCGAATTCGAGTTCAGATGAATGCATTATTAACAAAAGAAGATTTAAACATGGCCTTAAGAGCCATAGAGAAAGTTGGAAAAAAATTAGATATTATTTAATTATTCTTTTCTTTATTTTTAATTATAACACTGAATATTATTGAAATAGAACTCAGTGAAAATATTATGTCGAATGAAATTGATGCAAAATATAAAAAAATTGGTAATATATTAAATAAAGCAGGGCCATATATCCTTACGGATAGCGTCATAGAAATTTTAAAATACTCTATATTGGAAGACAATTTAGACTTTTTAATGGCATTTAAAAAAAATATCTCTCAAACAATGGAGCAATTAAAGGAGAGCATTACAAAATATTGTGAGAATTCTTATTCTGAAGAAGAAATTCTGAAAAAAGTTGACCAGCTAGCAAAACAAGGTGTTATGTTTGATCAACCTAATCGTCATGGTATAATAGTCTTTCGATTAGCGCCCATATTCCGACAGTTTGAATACACTTTCATGAAAAAACTGGAAAAAACAGATGAATATATAGGATTAGCACGCTTATTCCACGAAACAGAGAAAGATTTAGGTGCTTTAGCTCAAAATGATTACGATAATCTTCCCAATATGTTGAAAGGCATGCCAGCACAAGATCGAACAATTCCTATTAGAGAAAATAAAGAAACTGGTGAAGAAATTAAAATAATTGTTAATGAAGAATTAGAAGTTCCTGAAGAACAAATTGTAACTGTACAAGATATAAAAAAAATTATAGAAAAATTTGAGGATATAGCTGTTGGTCAATGTTATTGCCGACAAAAAGAGGATTTCTTAGGACATCAATGTGAACAAAACCCTCCTGGAGAGAGCTGTTTTACTTTAGGTAAAAGTGCAAGGCACACAACTAAACATGGTTTCACTAGACTCATCTCTAAAGAAGAAGCACTAAACATTTTAAAAGACATTGAAGACGCAGGATTAGTTCATAAAGTTTATCATCTAAATTCAGATCTAAGTAAGGATGAAGTAGCAATCTGTAATTGTTGCAGTTGTTGCTGTCCAACTAGTAAAGTGTCTGTGATGTTTCCTAGTGTTAATATCTCTAATTATACAGTTAATATTGATCGAGATTCATGTATAGGGTGTGGCACATGTGTCGAAAAATGTTTTAATCAGGTACTAGAATTAAATGATGATGGAATAGCAGAAAAAGTTGAAGAAGAATGTGTTGGATGTGGTGTATGCGCTTATTTATGTCCTGAAAATGCGATATCTTTGATTAAAGGACCTCAAAGACGTGTTAACATTATCCCAGAAAAAGAGAAAGCTTAAAAATCTTATTTCAACGGATTTAGATTTCTTCAGAATGTTCAAAAAATAAAAGGTAGAAATTTTCATACTCTTTTTTCTATAGAGGTTTAGCAAGAATTGCTTTAACTCTTAACTGATGAAATAAACTTGTAGTCATGGGTTTGATTAGGCACACTGTATCTGCTCCTCTTCCAGTCCCCCCAATACAAATGATATCGTCATCAAGATTTGAAATTAATCCTGCATCAGCGACCATGGTTGCAATCTCCATACAAACTTTTGTACCCTGACTAAAATTTTCTCTAATATATTTAGCCATTATCTCTACAGGTGCCCACTGTTTTAAAGACATTCGAAAACTTCTTTCTACTGAACCAAATGCGTGTGTTGTGGAAAAAATAATTAAGCCTTCCTTTCTCAAATCTTCTATTAATTCCTCAGGAAATTCTTGTCTTTTATCTATTCCACCAAAATAATATGAATGGGTAACAATTATTAGTTTATAATTTTTAAGATCGAATATTTTTTTAGCCTTTTGAGCAGTTATTCCAGTTGTACTTGCAATTATAATCTCCTTTATACCAAATTGATCAGCATATTTTTTTGCAATTTCCAAAGCCCTCTCTGTATTTTGAGGTCCACCCTTTTCAAAATATGTAACTTCTAAATTTAAATCTGCCATTTTTTAAATAAACTCCTTTAACAATTTAGCTTATAGAAATAATTATGTTTTATGTAATTATCTATTTTAAAATTCATGAATTTTTCTTTGAATTTTGAGAAAAATATTCAAAAAAAGAAAAATGTGTTATAGAAATAATTATTTAATTTTTTTAGCTTCCTCAATCCAATCTTCAATCATTTGTAACGTTGGAGGTTTTCTATACATATCCGGTTTTTCTTTATCTAATTTTACTATGCGATCTAGCGTGTTATTAGGATTACGTTGAGCTAACTCTTTAACTGAATCAATTCCAATTTCATTAATCACTTCAGCATACTCAGGACCTATGCCTCCAATTCTCATTAAATCAGCGTGTTCTGCCCATTTATCTATTAATTTTTCTGAAATCTTTGTTTTTTCTGCTAATTTCTTAATTCCATCTCTGTCTAATCCTATTAAACTCTCAACATCAAGAAATCCTGCTGCTTCCAAAGTTTTTCCATATTTTTTACCGATTCCCTCAAGCTCAATAATCGGGGTTTCCTTAGGAATTGTCTTAGTTTTCTTCACATTGTATAAATCTTTTGCTTTATTAATCCAACCTTCAATATCTTCAATTTTTGGTATTTTTCTAACAACATCAGGTTGCTTCTTGTCTAATGCAATAATTTTATCTAAAGTATTCTTAGGGTTTCGATAGGCAAGTTCTCTAGCAGAATCAATACCAATTTTATTTAAAACTTCTGAATATTCCGGTCCAATACCTTTAATTACCATTAATTCTGTTTGATCTTGCCATTTTTCAAGTAATTTTAAAGATATACTAGTTGTTTTAGCAAGTTCTTTAATTTCCATCCATTTTAATGGGATTAAGTCTTCAACATTTGCAATAGCAGCTTTTTCTAGTATCTTTGCATATTTTTCCCCAACGCCTTCAATTTCAATAATTTTCATTGTTTTTCTTCTCTTTTTCTTAAATTAGTTTTTTAATATTTGTAATATAAATATCAATTCTATGTTTTAATCTATTTGTTCACTTTTTATAAAAACAGCATTAGATATTGATTGTTTGTAGGTTTTTACCAAATTAATTCTAAATAAACTTAGATGTAAAATATGATATAATCGAAAATGATAAGAAGAGAGTTTCAGAGTTAACCTTTGAAGAGCTCTTATTTAACTTTACTTAGGCATAATTTTAAATAAAATATAATGTGATCACATTTAATTAAAATTTAATTAAAATTTAGGTATCAAAAATGAGTGAAGAGAAATTAACATTTAAGAAGAAATTCCTTTTTGGGCTTAGTGCATTTCCGGATCAGCTTACTTACCAAATTTTTCAATTCTTAATTTTTACCTTCTATTTTACAGTCGTCAAAATACCTTTGACTTTAATGATAATTACATACGTTATTTGGGGTATATGGAATGCAGTTAACGATCCAATGCTCGGAGCACTCTCGGAAAGGACGAAACATAGAGGAAAGTGGGGTAAAAGAAAGCTTTATCTACTCATTTCGATAATTCCGTTATGCGCTATGGTAGTTTTAATGTTCTATGTGCCATTCAATACAAGTGATAAAATGCTTGAGTTTATTTACTTTTTAACGACGATTGTTATCTTTGAGTTCTTCTATACTATGTTTGATGTAAATGTGAACGCAATTTTCCCAGAAATGTTCCCAAATGAGAAGAAGAGAGCTTCTGCTAATTTATTTATAAAAGGCCTAACCGTAGTTGCCTTAATTTTAAGCTCGCTTATTCCGATGATATTTATTTCCGATTATGTTCCAGCAGACGCCGAAATTCCCCTCGCTAAAAGCGAATATTTTATGATGGCGATCGTTGTAGCAGTTTTTACGCTTATAATCTCAATACCGTTTCTTTTAAAGGGGATTGTAGAAAAAGTAGAAATGACGGAAGATTTCGAAAAAAGACCATCGTTTTTTCAATCGATGAAAATTACATTAACAAATAAAACGTTTGTAAAATTTGTTGTAGCGAACACCGCAGTCTGGTATTGTTTTAGCATTTTACCAATGATTATCCCCATTTACGCTGAATTCGTTATAGGAGGCTCTCTTTTTGAAGGGGGCGGTTCGCTTATAGTCGGGATAGCGCTAATGTTGGCTTTTATCATTGCAGCACTTGTCATGCCAATTCACAAAAAACTTGGCTTTAAATACGGAATGCGAAAAGCTTTCATGATAACATTAGTAACTTGGATTTGTACGCTGTTTCCATTCTTATTTATAACTGGAGAAGCGTTTCAAGTCGCATTTGTTCTTCTTATAGCACTTCAAGGATTTCCATTGTCGGGAGCATTATTTTATGTAGACATTTTACACGCTGATGTTATAGACGAAGACGCAGTTAAATTCGGAGTTAAGCGATCTGCAAGCTATTATGGAATTAACGCATTTATTCATCGAATCTCAATAATCTTAGTCATTTTAACTATTGGATTTATGTTCGGAAATATTGGTTGGGACAAACAATTTGATCCCTTACCTTCAGATGAATTTTTAGTTATATTAGGTCTAAAAGCTATAATGGTTATTTTTCCTACTATCGCACTTGTAATTGGACTTCTAGCTATGAGATCTTATGGTTTACATGGAGAAAGACTTGAACACATAAGAGAAGATGTTAAAAAAATCCGAGCTTAAAATAAAATATTTTTCTTTTTTTCTTTTTTTTTATTTGATTTTAAAGATTACTGTATAGTAAGATTTGAATTCCTCTATTTCTTTATTTTAAATACCCTACTTGATGCCCACAATTAGGACAAAATTTCTCATGAGCTTTATTCATTTCTCCACAGTTAGAACAAAATTGGGTAATAGAGTTTGGTCTTACTTCAGTAGAGCGGGGAATTGGTTTCGGTTCTAACAAAGGATCTATTAAGGAAGAATAATATTTAGCAATTTTTTTGCATCGAATCAAGGAATAAAGACACAAAAAAATTGTCACACTAAATATAAACATATAAGGAAGCATGCCAAAAATCACCTGAATAATAAAATAGTTCTCTGGTTCATAATAAGGATCATAATAAGGAACATAATATATGATGCTCATTATTAGAGAGGACAAGATCGTCATTAACAAAAATATTGAAATAAGGAGTCCTACAATTGATAATATAAATATTTGTACAGATTGTTTCTGCGTTAAATTGAATCCAAACCAAGTGTTATTTTTTCTATTCACTAAATCACCCACTATGACACTATATATTATGATCTAACTTCGATTAATAAATGTTAGTATGAGATTATGCTAATGTCCAAAAAATTAGGCACATTGAATAATTCCAACGATTATTATATTAATCCTAAAATTTGTTTAGCTTCATCAACAGTAGCGATTTCTCTTCCAATTTCTTTTGCAATTCTAACCATTCGTTTGACCAATTGTGCATTATTATGAGCCAACTCGCCTTTTCCATAATAAATAGTATCTTCTAAACCAGTTCTTACATTTCCCCCCATACACATTGCCATTACTGTTGTTCGTAAATTAAATTTACCTACAGTAACAACTTGCCATGTTGAATCATCTGGTAATTGATCAACCATACGTAATAAATTAGCGGGATTAGCTTCAGCACCTCCTTTAATTCCTAAAACTAAGCTGAAATGTAAGGGTGGTTTTAATAAACCTGTTTCAACAAATTCTAAAACATTAGTTATATGACTTGAATCATATACTTCGATTTCTATACCAAAACTTTTTTTATTGCATCTTTTAATATATTTACGATTGAAATCTTGCGGGTTCTTGAATAAAGATCCTCCATAAGGCGTTCTAAATTCAAATGATCCGGCGTTAATGGTGTGCATCTCAGGTTCAGGGTCTATATTAAGAAGGTTTAACCGTTCTTCTAAAGAAGGTTGGACAATTTCTGTGGTAAGTCTTTTTTTACCAGACTTAGTAGTGAATTTATGTTCAATGACCCGTGCACCGATACCATTTCCTATTTGCCTTATCATTGGACATTTTTCCCCAATGTGCTTGACCGTCTTACCGTAATATTTTAAATCAGGTGTATTTTGACCGTCATCTCCACGAACATGAATGTGAACGATCGAAGCTCCCGCTTCGTAACACTCAAAAGCATCTTGCGCTTGTTCTTCAGCAGTTAATGGTAAAGATGGATTAGCCCACTTACCATGAATTCCACCTGTAATAGCAGCAGTAATTATAACTTTTTTGTCTGTTAATAGATTAGGTTTCATTTATCCTCAACAATTATAATAATTTCTATAAGTTATCGTTAATTTCGTTAATGAAGAAATCTTATTATGTTTTATCTAACTTTAAAACAAGTTAGATAATTATTTAATTATTTTAAATATTTTAATTACCAACTAAATAAGGCTAAAAATAAGCGAATATGACAGATGTAAATGTAGTTTTTTTATTATCAATCTTGATTGTCGCTATTGGTTATTTAGTTAAAAAATTAAACATTTTAAAAGAAACCGATGGAGATACAATTGCCAGAATTATCTTTAATATTACTCTGCCAGCTGTAATTCTAAAATTTACCGCAACGATCCAATTTGAATTGTCGTTAATTCTATTACCTTTAATTAATATAGCTTTTGGCTTTATTATGGCATTTCTTGCAATATTGATTTTTCGAAAATATCCTCCTCATTTAAAAGGAGCTATGATTATGACAATGATAGGGTTCAATGTAGCAAATTTTTTTTTCCCTTTAGTAGAAGGCATTTGGGGTCAACTGGGTATGCAGTATATAGCTCTAGTTGACGCAGGAAACGCTTTTACGATATTTATATTATGTTATATTTTGTCTACTATTTATTCTCCAAAAAACCAAGAAAATATTGTAAAGATTAATGTTAAATTCATTTTAAAACGATTAATTAGATCTGCTCCTTTACTAAGCTATATCGTTGCGATAATTATTAATTTCTCCGGAATTTTAATTCCAAGTTTTTTCTCTGAACTAATAGATATATTAGCAAGTGCAAATACAGCTTTAGCGCTGTTATTGTTAGGCATTTTTCTTCACTTTAAATTTAAAAAAGCGGAATGGATATCAATAATCAAGGTTTTGATAGTAAGATATAGTGTGGGTCTTTTTGTAGGGTTAACTTTGTTTTTCTTATTACCACCAAGCATTTTCAACCCTCTATTCAGAATAATTATTTGTCTCTCCTTGATCCTTCCGGTAGGTCTTGCTGTTATCCCCTTTTCTGTAGAAAATGGATACGATCAAAAATTAGTCACGATGGTTGTAAATCTTACAATTATAATCAGTTTTGGTCTTATCTGGGTCTTAATTTTAATTTTAAATGGATAAAAAAAAGGTTATTTCTTTCTTCCCCAATTGTAAAATCCCTTTCCCGTTTTTAAACCGAGATCGCCATTTTCTACCATCTCTTTTAGCGTATCAGGTGGTTTATCGCGAGGATCCCCACTTTCATTGTAATAAGACATTTCTACAGAATAAATAACATCTAATCCAACCCCATCCATTGTAAGGAAAGGACCCATTTTCATTCCAGTAAAGATTTTCCATGCGGTATCAACTGTTTCTTTATCAGCGTATCCTCCGTCCCATATTTTTAAGCATTCCTTTTTTACAGCATGCCAAACTCTATTGAAAACGAATCCTAAACATTCTTTTTTGACTACGAGGGGTTCACATTTAATGTCTTCTATCCACTTTTTTCCAACTTCAAAAGTTTCGTCATTAGTTTGTGATCCACGCATAATGTCTACCATTGGACGCGTCGGAATGGGAGGATAAAAATGCAAATTTAAAACTTTATCTTTTCTTTTGACCGCAGACTCAATTTTTGAAACGGGATAAGAAGAACTATTTGTCGCTATTATTGTATGAGCAGGGGCAATATTATCAATCTGCGAAAAAACTTCCTTTTTTAACTCCAGATTTTCTGGAACTGCTTCAATTACGAGGTCAACATCTTCTAGCGCTTCACTCAAATCTGAATAATAAGATACATTCTTAATTGCATCTAATTTGTTTTTTCGTTTTAGAACTCCTGAGATATATTTATTAGCGTCTTCTACACATTTTGGGTCAAAATCATAAACTTTTATTATGAAGTTGTTTAGAGCTGCTTGAGCAGCTATTTGTTTTCCGGTAAAACCAGCTCCAACAATCCCAACTTTTTTAATTTCCTCTCCCATACCAAATCACATTAATTAATTACTTTATTTACTTCATTAGAATTTATTAATTAACCAAGACTTGATTTCTTTGAACGATTCTTCAGTAAATTCCACAGCATGCTTAGCACCAGGCATAATAAAGAACTTCTTATCTTTACAAGAAATTTCATCAAGTAGCGATTGAGCTGATTCAACAGAGAATAATTCATCATGTTCTCCAACACCAAGAAGTACAGGGCATTCTATTTCTTCTGAAAGGTCTAAATCTTGAACACTTACTAACCTCATAAATCGTAATGTATATTTAAAATTAAATAACGGATCGTCTAATCCTAAAATGCCCTCTCGATAATAATTTATTACTGGTTTGCTAGGTCGAAAGATTGCACTAAATAGTATTTTTAATTTCTGTAGAACTGAAGGACTTTTGTAAACCCCCGGGTTAATAATTTTACCAGCACTCAATAATATTAATCCGTCAATTTTTTCATTACTATTCATTTTTGCTATTAACGCGATAAGAACTCCTAAACTGTGTCCGAATATTAATAAAGTGCTAAATTTTTTCTTTAGATATGAGATAGTTTCTACTAGATCGCTTATTAGCGTTTCTTTACTAGGATAATCACCTCTAGTACCATCAGATAACCCATGTCCTCTTAGATCTAAACCGATAGCAGTAAATCCTGTTTTTGAGATTGCATTAGCAAACATCTCATACGGTCCACTATAAGCGGTTATCCCATGTAAAATGAGGATAGCCTTATTTGATGGACTCTGGGATTCCCATTTCCTTAAAAATAATATTTTTCCATCAGAAGTATTAACTAGTTCGTAAGGTTCTTTGAAGTCTTCTCTTAACTTTTTTACATCAATTTCCATAAAAACCACTTATTTTTTTTATAGGTATTATGTCTATTTAAAGCATTTTAAAACTATATATATTTCTTTTATATTAGTAACTGCTATGGAGAAAAATGTAAATACAGCAAAATCGACTAGGGATTTTATTATTATTCATGTTATTTTTGTAGGTTTGTGCTTCGCTGTTTTAATTTTACCAATCCCATTTGCAATAGGATTTAAATTATTTATACTTGTTATTGCCTATAATCTAATGGTTGCATTATTTAGTTTATTTAGGAAGTATCGTGATTGGTTGAAACTTTGGTTTTTCGTTTTCATGATAAGTGTTTTCCAAATATGGCCAGATTGGTTCCTATCGGCTCAGTTAAACATATTAGTCTTTCCCGAGGATGGGCTTTTTAAAATTGGTACTGTTTCTGGGTATATGGTAGGTTTATGGGTGATCCCCCTCTTTATGATTTCATTTATCGGTTTAAGAATGCAAGAGAAAAAAACAGTTTTATGGGCTTATATTCTCATTTCGGTGTTAGCATTGATTATTTTTGGATTCGCTGAATTATCAATGTGGATTTTAAATTCGTGGTATCCTCAAAATGTAAAATTATTATTTGATCATATTGCCATTTACATTATAATTCCCGAAGTTTTGCTTGGATTATCTACGTTCTACTTATTCGTAAAAAATAAATCGATGAAAGTCTGGATTTTAGTTATTAACGCATTTCTTATCATGCTACTTTATCTAGGAAGCGCTTCATTCTTTTACTTTTTAATAGAGAAAGTTATATTTTGAAATTCAAATTAGAAATTATCCTTTAAAATTAACCTGTTTTATTCATAAATTCTTACCTTAGTTATATTATTTTTATTCTAAGGTAATCACTGAAATTTATAGATTCTAAAAGGAAGTCTTATATACTTTCAAAATTAATAATAATAAAAAAAATCTACAATTTTGGAGTGAAAAATATATGATAAGTAAGAAATTATTACAATGGTTAAATATTGTTACCTTCATAGCAGCTGTAATCATAAATTATTTAGCAATTAGTTTACCCCTTGGCTATGGTAGTACTCAAAAATTGTCTGATGATATACCAAATTTATTTGTTCCATCAGGGCTTACATTTTCGATCTGGGGGATAATATATATACTTTTAGGAATTTTTTCAGTATATCAATTAAGGGATATCTTTAAATCAGAAAAAATTGAAATGCCTTATTTGGGAAAAATTAGCTATTTCTTTATTATTAGTAATCTGACTAATTTTAGTTGGATTTTACTGTGGCATTATAAGCTTGTTCCCTTATCCTTAGTAGCTATGTTCATAATATTGGTTTCGTTACTTTTAATATACATTCGCTTAGATATTGGAAAGACTGAAGTATCAAGAACTGAAAAAATTGCTGTACATGCTCCTTTTAGCGTATATTTAGGTTGGATTACCGTGGCTACAATAGCTAATGTGACCGCTGTTCTAGCAGATTCTACTGGCTTTTTTAAAGTCGTTCCTGATGATTTACTTGCTGAAATTTTGACGATTTTAGTAATTGCAGTAGCAGTATTAATTACATATCTGATGTTATTTCTCAGAAAAGATTGGGTCTATAGTCTTGTAATTGTATGGGCTGTTTTAGGAATTTATTTGAAGCAAAGTGGATTGATTGCTATAACCGCTTTAATTGCAGTAATAATTGTTGCTATAGGTATAGTATATACAGGTTTTAAATTACTGAGGAAATAATTTTTCTTTTTTATTTTATTTTAATATGGAAAGTTTAAATTTCCTCTAGAAAGGTTTTCAATGCATTATTGTAATCATTAGTAGCTTCATATTGTATCATATGCCCAATTTTTGGAGTTAAGACTGATAATGTAGAGTTTGGTATCAAATTATTCATAGATTCTGATTCGGTAGGGAGAATGAATGTATCCTTATCACCGGTGAGAATTAGAGTGGGAACACTTATTGATTTTAACTTATCTTCCACGTTAAAATTGTTTACAATAGATTCCATTGTTCGAAGTCCTACATATTCTTCGTTTTGGAGAGTTAAATTTACAAATTCTTTGATCAATTCTGTTTGTTCTTTCCTTGCTTTACGTTGGAAGCACAAACCAACAAAAATAGTTTCGATTGTTTCCCTATCCTTGAGAGACATCTCACCAGATTTTAAATCTTCAACATATTGAATTAGTCCTGGATTATTTAATTTAGGCGCTGTTGCCATTAAGATTAACCCTTCTAATCTCTTAGCCATCTTTGGATTTGTTGCATAAATTAAACTTATCATCCCTCCCATGGAATGCCCTACAAGAGTAAATTTTTCATCACCAATTATTTTTGATAAAGTCTCGTCGAGGAATTGTGCTAGTTCGTCCAATTCATACGATTCTGATTCTGGTTTATCGCTTTTTCCATGCCCTAAATGATCAATGGCAATTGCTCGATGATTGCTTGAAAAATGCTCAATTTGAGCTTGGAACAGCCATGACGACCCTAAAAAACCATGGATAAATACAATATTTTTTCCCTTACCTTTTTCTAAATAAAATATCTTGTAACCTTTATCAAGTTCTACATACGGCATAATAATCGTATTAGCTTCTTTATTATTTATAATTTTCCCCTCGAATTTTATCACTATAAGGTTTTTTATAGAGATTACACTCATTTTATATAACAAATATATAAAATGTTCTAGAAGCGTAAGCAAAAATTAAGATCATTTTTCATATGTAAGGAGTTGAAGACGATTTTTAAAAGCATAAAAAATGCCGCTAAAGCGGTCTCTGATTTAGCAAATAAAACACCTATTATGACAAGTAGGACATTGGATTCTATAACGGGTGCCAAGAGAGTAGTAATTAAGTGTGAAAACTTCCAACGAACGGGTTCCTTTAAGTTTAGGGGTGCTTGGAATTCTATCAGCCACTTATCCTCTCTAGAAAGAGAGAATGGAATTATTACCCATTCTTCAGGAAACTTTGCTCAAGCAGTAGCATTAGTTGCTAAAATTTTGCATATGAAAGCAACTATAGTAATGCCTAATAACGCGACACCTTCGAAAATCCAAGCTACGCAAGGTTATGGAGCAGAGGTTGTTTTATGTGGCAATAATCCTGGTGATCGAGAAAAAGTGGCGAATGAATTAGTTCAAAAATACGAATATAAACTAGTTCACCCCTTCGAAGATTATCGCGTAATTTTTGGGGCTGGAACAACTGCATTTGAATTAATCAATGCTGTAAATCAACTCGATCTATTATTAGTCCCCGTTGGTGGTGGAGGATTGATTAGTGGATGTTCAATTGCAGCAAAAGGATTAAATCCTCGTATTAAAGTCATAGGTGTGGAGCCTAAGAATGCTGATGACGCGTATCGCTCATTTCAACTAGGAGAAAGAGTAATTGTAGAAAATCCGAATACAATTGCGGACGGTTTAAGAACTTCAATAGGAGAAAAAACATTTCCTATAATTAAGGAATTTGTAGATGATATAATTACAGTTACTGAAGAACAAATAATTGATGCTATGAAGTTTTACTGGGAGCGTATGAAACTTATTGTAGAGCCTTCTGGAGCAGTAGCTTTGGCAGGTATATTGAGCGGTAACATAGAATCTCCTTTAATTAAAAACAAAAGGATTGGACTCATAATAAGCGGTGGGAATATCGATCTATCAGATTTTTTCTCAACTTTAAAACAAAATTTTACTTGACTGAATTTGATGATAATAGATGGAATGCCAAATTAAAAATACGAGAGTTTACTATGAAGTTTACGGGGAAGGTTTACCAATTATAAATCTACACGGATTTACGCTCGATCATCGCGTACTTAAAGGATGCATGGAACCGATCTTTAATAAAAGGAGCAATTTCAAACGTATTTATTTCGATCTACCTGGTATGGGAAAAACAAAAGCAGAATCCTGGATTAAAAACTCAGACCATATGCTTGAGTTAAGTATTGAATTTATCAAAAAAATAATTCCTAATCAGAGATATTTAATCGTAAGTGAATCTTATGGTAGTTATATAGCTCGAGGTATAATTTATAAGGAACCGAAACATGTAGAAGGCGCGTTATTTATCTGTCCAGTTATAAAAGCTGAGCAGAATAAGCGTTCTTTACCAAATAATGACATTCCAGTAACCCAACCAAGTATAAAAATGTTGGATCGACGTAAAAAGGAGATTCAACCTGCACTAGAGATTGCGGATTCTGTTTTCTTAGACGAGTTCAAAGAAGTAGGTTATGCATTCTCTTTTGATGTAGACGGAAAAATTAAAAAATTTGAAAAACCTTCGCTATTTTTATTAGGAAGGCAAGATTTAGCGGTTGGTTATCGAGATGCATGGGATATCATAGAAAAATACCCGGATGCCACTTATGCTATTTTAGATTTAGCAGGTCATAATTTGCAGATAGAACAGGAAGAACTTTTTAATCTTTTAGTGAATGAATGGTTAGATCGAATTGAATCTCATCTTTCAATTAATGAAAACTAAGAATAAAAAAAAATAAGGTTAATCGTCTAAATTTGGAATTTCTTTAATACGGCTTATATCCCCTTCCATGACTTGAACAAGTAAATCTACGGCGTTATCCCATATTGTTTCCATTATTTTTTCGACTTTTTTGAAATCCTCTTCTTTTTGGAATTTTAGCGTGATATTCTGTGCATCATTATCGATAATTATTTCCATAGGGATATCTTCCCTTAATCCCCCATACATTTTTAACATTATAATGATTTCTTCAGGTTCGGCAACAACACCGTCGATGTTATTTTTTACGGTCATTGAAATCGCTAATTTTAACGCATCTGCCTTTATATCTATCGCTTCTTTTAATATACCCTTTAAACTTGGTAATAACTCTTCCACTATTTATCACCTACTTAATCTCTTTTTTTATAATTGGAATATCAATATAAGAAGAATGTATCTTATTTCTTGAAATCGTGATAATCGGTTTTCCTTCTTTAGGATAACGTAAGAATGTATCTTTATCTGCTCCAGCAATAGCAATTTTAATTCTATGTCCTTTTTTAATAAGAACTGAAGTTGCGTGTAATCCGAACTTAACTTCTGTTATTTCTCCCGGAATAAGAGGAGCAGAATCTTCTTTTTTATAGCTATGGTATGGAATTAAGATTTTGTATGGTGGGTCTTCAGATAAGATTTTTCTATGAATCAGTCGAAATTGTCCATCAGTTATGTAAGTTATATTTCCATTTTCATCTATATCCTCGAAATAGGCAAAAATTGCTCCATCTTCGTGTGTTGATGTCAAATATAGGCATAAAACTATTTGTCCAGTGATTTCAGTATCTTCTTGGAATGGTTGGCTAGTGTAACATAATAATTTTTCGTCAACTTTAATTCTGTTTTCGTAAGTTATTGGAAACCCTAATAATGCCCACCATCGATTATTTCGTGCTGTAGTTGCTCGAAAATTAATGTTATATGTATCATCTCCGACATCGTTCTCAGGCTTCTCTCTTGTCAAAGTTAAATTCTCAGAAAAATACCATTTTTGATAACTATGTCCTATTGGAGGCCAAACCTTAGATTTATTCCATTTTTCCTTGACTAATGTATAATAGTATATCACTTTTCCTTGTATTCCATCACTATAAATACATTTTTCAAAGAAATTAATCCAAGCATTCACCTTATCTTTTGGTGTCGGAGTCACATAAGTTCGATAAGGAAAAAACTGGTTTGCGGGTAAATGTGCTCCGTGATTCCAATCACCCAAAATAGCTATTTGGGGATTAGATAAATTCATGAATCGATGAATAATAGCATCACAATAACCAGAATCTAACCACGAACACCAAGCTAATATTGGAATATTCGATCTTTCAATTTCATCCTTTCGTTCAAAAACGCTGAAATCATCAAATGAAGAACCATCTGATAATTGATCGTCTCGAAAATCTTTTTCTTTGGTATTTTCATAAACATATTGATTTGAACTATGTTGTTCTAATGCTTTATTCAACATTTGTAAATCTTTATCTGTTCTTACTGGCTTTACACCTTTCACAAATAGCCAAGCTTCTGGCATCACCTGTCTAAAGACTTTAGGATTATTTAAATCTAAATTCTTGCCAAGAAATGACCATAATTGAATAAATGCGTTATCAAAACACCCTCCCGGGAACGCTACATCGGTATATGGATCCCAAAATCCGTGTCCCGGGATTACAGCTTTTATAGCTTGATGGTTGTTCCTCGCAAATAACTCAGCTGTAGTACCCGTATAAGAAATACCTTTAGAAACTACATTTCCGTCTGACCAAGGTTGAGCAATAATCCAATCAACTATATCGTATCCATCTTTAACTTCCTCTTCAGAAAAAGGAGTAATTCTTGAGCCGAATGACGCTCCAGTCCCTCTAACGTCAGTATATATAAGTGCATAACCTCGACTAGTAACAACCTCTGGATTTGGAGCGTTTGATACCATACTATCAAGAATCCATCTAAAAGGAATTCGCAATTCCATTGCTCTCCAGTATCTTGTTTGTGTTATTACCGTAGGAATTTTAATATCTGGAGAAAGTCCTTTAGGGAGACAGATAGTAGCAGCAATTTTAACGCCATCTCTTACAGTAATATAAGTTGAATCAACATTATATCCGTTCTTATACTTTTTGGCGGGGATTTCACCCAATTCTTTAAAAGGATTATTCTCTATAGCATTTGGATCTGTCATTTTTCTCTTAATATTATTTTTTACAATTAAATTAAATTAATTTAGATTTTAGAGTTTTTATAGTTTTTATTAAAGTTCTGAGATTTATCTTATTCATATAAAGCTTTATAATATGTGAAAAATTTTGTTAAAAAAAAAATAAGATGTTGGAGATAAAATTATTTTTTATGAAATAGAAAAGCAACAAATTCCGCTCGTTACTACGGGAACATCACCTTTTTTAGGGGCTGGTCAGTTTGGTGCAAATGCTCGAATATACCGAAGAAAATTTTTGAATAACAAGGACGCAGTTTTAGAAATATTGGAAGCAAGCTATGAGGCTGGAGGGCGCGGGATAGAGTTAATATCCGCGGGAAAAGTTGGCGAGGCTACGAAGGTTATGGCAGAAACTCACGATGACTTCATAATAACTGGCTCAACCTTTCCAGGATCAGATCCCTTAATTAAAGAGTTAGCTAATCTTGATGCAAAATTGATTTTTGCTCACGGAATGGTTTCGGATAAAAAAGATGAGAATTTAAAGAAACTTATTGATGAGATTGAGTCAATGGGAATAATACCAGGAATAGCGGCTCATAATCCCGTTTCTACTTTGGAATACGCATTCGAAAATCTACCTTCTGTGAAGGCTTTTTTAATTCCTTTTAACGCTCAAGGGATGTTTATGGGTGATCAAACAAAGCTAGAGAAGATCGTAGATAGTCATAAAAATCATCATTTTATCGGAATGAAAACGTTAGCAGCAGGGAATTTAGACCCAAATCAAGCTTTCGATTACATTTCACAACACAATATTTGTTGCGTATCAATTGGTATGGTTACTATTGAAGAAGCAAAGGTTTCCACAGAAATCGCTTTAAATTTTCTTCAAAAATCATAAGCTAAAAAAAACGATTAGACTCTTTTTTTATTCTAATTCCTTACCAAAACTTTTATAGATTAAAAAAGCAGCAATATTGGAAGTTATTGGTAATACCAGAATGTAAAATGTCCGATATATCTGGCTTTCAACCCAAGTATTATATAAGAATACTGAAAAAACCATGATGAACTCTAGAAATACGCTAATAATAAACCTATTAATCCTTTGTTTTAGTATGACTCCTTCAAATATTTTTAAAAGCTTAAATGAAAAATATATTTGGGGTGTAATTAAAAAGATTAATAATATAGCCCAACTGAAAATTAGAAAAAACCAACTATAGGTAGGTATCCAATTGGTACTCGAATCATACATTATACCATTGAAATAAAATCCTATCCAAAAAATATAAGTTGATATGACTCCATAAAGGATAATAATTACACAACTTTTCCAGAAAGACGATTTATCAGCAAGCTTTACAAGCACCCAACTAAAAATAGTTAAAAAACAATGGCTGAAAAAGAAAAAATATATTCCAACTATGTAAAACAAGTATGCGAGGGAAGTATTTAGCAAAAAAGCTGAGAGCGTAGCAAAGAAATACGCAGAAGAAATTAAAATAAAGAAACTACTCAGAATAAAAGTTGATCTATTTTTAGCTCGTTTCAGTATTTTATAAGCTAAATAAGAGCTAAGAAGAATTGGCCATACTTGAACTAGTAATATAATGATAATTCGTTGAGTAAAAATACTTTGAAGTAGCAATTTGTTTCTTTATATTATTATATTATTTTATACAAATATAATTTAAAATTAACTTTCTTTGGATTAAAAAGAATTTGTTTTTGTTTTTGAATCTGAAGTTTTTTTCTATTCTGAAGGTTAAAAAACGAATAAATCTATTTTTTATAAAAAATTTTTTCCTTATTTATCTCGAAAACACTTCATACTTTAATATTTCAGATCTAAAATATTTCCAAATTGTATCATATATCCTTCTATGAAAACGCTGACTGCTTAAAGTTTTAACAGGAGCATCTGTTATTAAATTATTAATTGCAAGAATAATATTTTCTGTATATGCCTTAAATTTTTCACGAATTTTATTTTCATCTTTAATATCTTCGATGTAATCTTTGATTAAATCATTTAATGATTCATTTACATTACTAATGGTTGGAAGCATAAATTTATCGTAATTTTTCCGGATTGTAGATTTTACATAAATTCTTATTACTTGTTTTCCCTTTAATGTGGTTTTCTTCTTATCGGCAAAACCCTTTGTACATAAATTATTAATGTAATCATATCCCTTTGTAGGACTTTTGTGATCAAATTCAGTATCGATAATTTGCTTCAAAATTGATAGTACTTCTCCTTCGTGCATAAGCAGAATCATAAATGCTTCAAATTCGCGCATTGATAATTTTCTTAGATTAAAGGCGTTGTCCATTGAACGAGGGATTTTTCCAGTTAGTTTTATTTGGGAAGATTTGTCATCTTTCATAATCAAACCTTAATTTTTGGCTGATGATTTTTAATCCTTTTTCTAATTTAAAATATATTAACCATAAATTTAATTTAAATTATCAAATCTATAAAGAATAGAAAATGTTGAATATATAAAAATATTTGTTTAAGAAATATAGACATTTCTCTATAAATGAGAACATTTTCTATTAAATTAAAGAATTGAGCTTGAAAATTAAAGTTTTTATCGATTTTTCTCCAAGATTGAGGAAGTCCTTTAAATACTCAATAAAATTTTCCTCAAAATTGGGGAATAAAGCTTAAATTTTATATAGCTCAAAGAATATTTAGAAGGATTGACATTTTTATAAAGTATTAGATTATAGATAAAAATCCTGGGCGGGGATAGGTTATTCTATTAGAAAGTCATACTATAGTTTTAATAGATAGAGAGAATTTCTAGGGGGCATATTTTTTCTTTTCTAAAGTCGTTAAGATTATATCGTCTAATTTTCGCTTAGGAACATGCATTTCATTTCCTTCTTTCTAATATTTGAAAGAGCTCTCAAAAGGTGCCATTTTTAAAATTTCATCTGGAAAACCTAAACTAGAACCTCAAATAAAACTTTTATTTTTCGGATATTAATATTTGCCACCCTGCAAGTGCCTATATTTGTTTTAATTTTAATAATTTATCAATTTAGATAAGGACTTTTCTCCTATTGTTTTTCTTTTTTACTGGGTTTTAATTTATCTCTTAAAAAGCTGATATTTTCTTCAAGTGTCTTCATTATTGGCTCGTCTGTTAATTCAAGATGATTAAGAATTTCAAATGCTTGCTCAAATTTATTTAAAGCTTTTGGATAATTTCCTTTTCTATAATATACTCCAGGAATATTGAAAAACTTGAAGGAGAGCATTTGAATTGATGTAATTAAGATCCAAATTAAGATAAGGATCGTTAATATCCATTCAACAATAGGCTGGAAAGAAATTAATAATACAAAAAAAACGATGTTAATTACCAACCCCAGATAAGATAAATATCTCTTAAACTTAGGACCAGTATAGCTTATTGATGAACCTCCCATATACATTAAAAAGCTATATAATCCAATATAAACTGATGTCCCTGCAAAACTTACAAATGCTACAAAATAGTGGAAAGCGAAAAATAAATCAAGATATGACTTATCAGGGATTATTCCTACTAAACCTATACAAACACAGCTGAAAATTGATATCCCAGTAGCTAATCTTCTAATGCTTTCTTTGATATTTATTAGTTCTCTTTCGAGTTGAATATAAAATGGTATACCTAAAGATCCAGCAATAACAAATCCTATACTAAATAAGGTTTTTGCTACACCTTCTCCTAAAGAACTCACCGTATTTAGTAATGGATTATAATTTGGAGTTAAAATAGCCGCAGTTACTATAAAAATTGATGCGATGATGATTCCTAATAATCCAAAAATACTTTCCATTTTATGCTCTATTTTATATTCCATTTCAAATCACCTTAAGTACTAAGTTTCTATTTTTTTAATAATTTTAAACCTTTTTGAAAAGATATAAGTTACAAAATTATATATTAGAAAAAATCTTGATTAGAAATATATAGATTCAAGATTAAATTCACTGATGATTCATTAATGCAATAATGCCAAGCACGAAGGAGAAATTTGTCTTTAAAATAACGGTAATTGGTGATGGAATGGTTGGTAAAACATCATTGATTAAGAAATTTACTCAAGGAAGTTTTCAAACTGATTATATTCGAACCATCGGTGCCCAATTTTCTAAATATAAGCAAAATATTGAGGGTGATACTTGTACACTTTCTATATGGGATATTGCAGGCCAAGATGAATTTTTTTTTCTACGCCCCTCATTTTATAAAGAAAGTAAAGCTGCTATTATCGTATATTCTCTTGAGGATAACCAACTTGGAAAAGACAGTTTTAAACATATTTCAAATTGGCATAATGATATTAAAAAATTCTGTGGAAAGATTCCTCTTATCCTTCTGGGTAATAAAGTAGATTTGATTGATAAGAATATTCTTGATGAGTCAAAAATGTTAAAATTGGCTCAAAAAAGAGAATTTTTAGGTCATTTTATAACATCTGCTTTAACAGGTGAGGGTGTTATTAAAGCATTTCAAGTAATTATAAATGAGCTATACCATAAATATAAAAAATTAGATGACTTTCTAAAAATGAAAGTTTGAATAATGCAATTGAACTACTTGAAGAAATAGAGTAGAAATTTACTCATCATTATCTTGTTCCATATTGTAAAAGATTATTTTTTCATTTGGTGGTTTTTTTTCTATAATTTCTTTATCATCTGTCCAAATAATTTTAGGATTAGCACTATCTGCTTCTTTATTATTATCTTTTTCATTCATACTATCATCATTTTAATTAATAATTATATCTATTATTAATTTAATCACAAATACGTATAAAGGATAGATATAGTGATTTTAAAGTTATTTATAATAGGTCCTGGAGGGATTCTTTATTATTCTAAGAGTTTTTTTACTCATATTGAAATAGATGAATGTGTTCTTAGTGGTTTTCTGGCTGCATTTAGTGATTTTGCAAAAGAGATAAAGGG
>JAGXNP010000170.1 GCA_019894885.1 Promethearchaeota archaeon
TCATAAAATTGGGACGGATTATCTTTCTCAATTAAAATACCTGTACCAATTTCTGGGAAGTTTCTCAAATCAACAATAGTTTCTTGCAAACCTCCTACCTTTGTGGCGATAATTGGAATTTTACATGCCATTGCTTCTAGCGCCATAATACCAAAAGGTTCCCATCTCGATAATGCACAATAAACATCCGCAGATAAATGTGCTAAGTAAAAAATGTCTGAAGCTACACCAAAGATGATTCTAATGTTTTGAGGATATTGTTTCATGAATTGTGAATAAGTCTTAATTTCATTTATACTATAATCCGTAGGTAATATCAAAAAAAGAAATTTCGCGTTAGGTATGGCTTTCAAGACTTCTGGAATCGCTTCAAAAATGGTATCAAATCCCTTTTGGGGTGAGATTCGGCCTGTTGTTAAAACTAATGGGCCCGAATCCAAAAAGGCTTTAACAGTACCGTTTTTGATAAATGGGTTTCCATTCGAGATTTCATTTATTTTGTTTATTACATTTTGGGAACTAATTAGTGGACTTTGGCTGAGATGTTCGATTTTATACTCTAATAGAAATCTCTTCATATTCTGTTCATTAATTTCAGTATTGTCGTTAATTTGTATAAAATTACGAATCTCATTCCCATGAGTCTCAATAACCTGATTAAAAATTTCATAATAATCCCAATCGCAACCATCCCAAATAAAATCTGCTTTAAATTCTATTAATTCCTTTCCACAATTTGGTATGATATCGGAATTTAAATACGATTCGCTTACAGTAGTCACTATATCCGAAATAATAGCACCGAATTTTTCAACCGTAGGCATTCCAAATTTTGTTCCTTTACTTTCGTCGAATTGAGATATTTGCAGAATTTGGTTTAAGTTTAACATTTCAAATCCGCTGCTAAGCAGAACTCGGATCGGAGTGTCATCTATTGCACAAATTCTATAAAAATTATATTCGAACCTAGGCCATGTCATTAAGTGTATGGTAAATATTGACGCAACTTTCAACCCATTTCTTGCTAATACTTGTTTCATCCCGAAAAAGGGCAAAACTACATGATAATCGTGTAAATGTACTATGTTTGGTAAATTATTTTTTTTGTTTTCGATAAAATAGCGTGCTAAACAACGAATTCCTAGACTAAATAACGCAATTTTTCCCATTATGGTATTAGGATTATAAACCGTGTTGTCATCTAAGAATTTTGATGTAAATGAATTATCGCCAGATAATAAAATTATTTCAACATTTTCTTTCTTAAATTTATAAAACGAGATTTTATAACTCGCTTTTTTTTCCTTTATTCCAAACAAAGTAGGGTTTATAGTTCCAACACAGGTGAAGGGTAATTTTTCCATGGTATGTTTGCTTTGTAATTCTTCAACCTTTCCATGTGAGGGCATAAATACGGTAATTTTGAACTGTTCAGATAAGTGTTTCGCCTGATTTGCTGGTACTTCTCCAAGCCCTCCAACTTTTGCCACACCGGCATATTCAAATGAGAAAATCCACACACATTTCTTATTTTCCATCAATTTTGCTCATTTTTTTTGAAACTTAAATTACAGAAAAAAAGCCTAAGAAATCAGTAATTGTATTTATATAGTCATTGACTTAAAATTTTATTTTTATAAAAGGTTAATTAAAAATGATTATTGTTTGAATCAATAGCATACCTAAGAAAATCAATTTAAAATTCAGATTAAATAAGTTCAATGTTTAATTTTTTAGGTTAGTGACTTTCTTTTATACATCGAAATCTATCAAATCTAACCCATTATCTAATCAAATTTTAAAAATTCTCAATCATTTTTTCTAAATTATAAAGAAAATTATATGAATCGTACGAGGAAATAAAATGTGTGATACTTTAGTAGCGTTAGGAAATTCTACGGAAGATGGTAATGTAATATTCGGAAAAAATAGCGACAGACCTCAAGCTGAAGCTCAATTAATAACCTTCAGTCCAAAAAAAGGTTATTCAAAAGGGGACCAGGTAAAGTGTACGTATATTTCTATACCACAAGCAAAAGAAACAGCGGCGTTAATTATGAGTCAACCATTCTGGATGTTTGGTTGTGAAATGGGTTCAAATGAACATGGTGTAGTAATAGGAAATGAAGCGGTATATTCAAAAGAAAAATATAACGAAACAGGATTGCTAGGTATGGATTTGCTCCGGTTAGGTTTAGAACGAGGCAAATCTGCAAAAGAAGCTCTAAAAGTAATTACCGATTTATTAGAAAGATATGGACAAGGGGGAAGTTGTGCTTACAACCAACAAGGATGGATTTATCATAATTCCTATATAATTGCAGATAATAACGAAGCATTCGTTCTTGAAACGGCTGATAAATGGTGGATTGTAGAAACAGTCAAAGAGATTAGATCAATTTCTAACAACTTATCGATAAGAGGTAAAGGAGATATGAGACGGAAAGGTATTATCCAACATGCTATCGATAGTGGATTTTGTAAAGATGATGAAGATTTTGACTTTGCGATAATTTTTTCAGATCCACAGATTCCAAACAGTTTTTCAATAGAGTCACGAGAAGGTTATACTCTTAACATGTTAAAGGAAAATAGAAAAATAATAAACCCTTCTTTAATGATGGATTTTTTAAGAGAACACGATGTAGGTATTTGTATGCACGGATCTTTTCAATCAACTGGTTCTCAGATTTCTCATCTAAAAAAAAACGTAAAAAATTCTGTCCATTGGTTTACTGGAGGCTCACTTCCATGTTTAAATGTATTTAAACCTTATATTTTTCCCGCGGAAGATCAAAAATTTTCCGTAAAAAAACCAGAACCTTATGATGAGCTCGATCCTATGTGGTTTTGGTCAAGACATAAAGAATTCATTAAACCATACAAAAAAAGCTCAATTAAACCAGAAAAACAAGTTTACCTTGATAAATTGGCACAAATTGAAAAAAATTTGATAACAGAAGAGAAAATAATCGCAAATCAAGCACCATCTCTATCAGAAAATGAATATCTGAATAAGTACATTAATTTAAATAAAAAGGCCTGGGAATTAGCAGAAAAGCAGATTTTATAGATATCCTTGACCTATTTCTAAGATTTATCTTTAATTTCCTTTAAAAATTTCTTCGCAGCATTTTCTATATAAGCACCACACAGAGGACTAAAACACATAAATGGTTCGTACCCGCCTTCCTTAATATACATTTCTAATGGGAATAAATAACCTATCCAATCTTGAGAATTTTGGAAAACTAATGTGTTTTCCATCTTAGTTGGGGCATGAGAAAGTAGAGTTTTTCCAATTTCTTCAAATAATTCGCCGGGAATCGTTATTATTCCGAAGGTATTGCCTTTGCTTGTTGTAAATTTAATAAAATGAACTAGCGTTTTTCCGTAATTCTTTAAATTCTTGCGTTCAACCGTAAAAAATGGAAAGTTAACAAACTTATAATCAAACCTGGCTATTTTAAACAAGATATATTTTTTTATTATCCACTTTACTTTATTTGAAAGCCATACACTTGAATAATATTTCGCATCTTTCTGGGGAATTAATAATTTCCTTGTATATATATCAATTTCTGTAAATGTAGAGTAATCCGTTTCAGGAATAGAATAAGCAACTTTTAAGGCTTCTTCGCCAATAGTATAACCAATTTTTTTTGTATGTTTGTAAGTTCCTAACTGGTCATAGGATAATGTAATGTCTTTATCTATTTTCTCTAGATTAGTCCCTGAGGTTGTTATTGGATTTAAATCTCCGGATGGGCCATTAAAATAAATAGCTTTAATGCTTCCACTTGTTAAATCATCAATTTTTGAAATTACCCTCCCAGGGAAATCAGCAGATAATTTATTATTTTTAAACGAGAGTGTGGTCGGATGACACGAATAATTAATTATAATCCCGATTAATTTACTATCTTCTAATTTTTTAAAAGCAATTATTCCTAAATCAGGTAAAACATTCCTCGTTGGCCATCTTCGATTAATAACAATATCAGGGTTAAAACTTTCTTTTTTCCAAGCTATCGTGCATGGCTCTAAATCCTCAAATAATTTACTAACCATTCTCACAATTCTATTAGTCATCCACACAATAAATTTGTCGTTTTTGTTATCACCAAACATCACCCCTTTTATGAATGCTAATGCTCCACCTGGATAATAAAACTCACCTGTAAGATCAAATGAAGAATGAGTATGAGTGGCATGTAGAAATATGTCATCTGGTTTTAATAGCTTAAATTTTAAAATCAATCTCTTTTTAATATACTCAACAATCGAAAGTGGTAATTTTAATATATCAACCGAAATCAATAGTAAGTTATGTTTATTATTACCATTATTTATATTTATTAAAACACCATGAGCATGGATGTCATCTAATTTTCCTAAGCAGGGATCTTTGCGAGCATACCCAGCCATGGGTTTTCCTATATAATCCTTTGGAGTAATTTTTATCCTATTAAACGCAACTTTCATTGGATGATATTAAATGGGTTTTGCTCAAAAAGTTTTCTTTTTTAATTTCTTAGATAAAAAGAACTATAATTACGAAAATTTTTATCTTTTCAAATATTTTTTTTCTAATAATTCAAATATAACAAATGGTTTTTTTATGATGAATAAATTAGACCTACTGGGACTTGAAGGCTCTATTTCAAATTATCGACAAGGTCGTCATACCCTTCACCCTAAACATTGTATAATTGTGTTTCCAAATATTACCAACAGAAAAGAGGCTAATAAATTAATTGGAAGGACAGTAGTATGGGTAAGTTCCACTGGAAAAGAATTGAAAGGGACTATAACACGAGCCCACGGTAATAATGGTGCAATTAGAGCTCATTTCAAAAAAGCTGGCGTTCCAGGGCAAGCGCTCGGAACAAAAGTGAAAATTATAAAATAAATCTTTTTTAAGTCTTGTTCATACAAATTTTAGAGACTTTTTTTGTAATATTTCAATAACATACTTATTTTTGTAGTATTTTTTCATCTATTTCTGTTGATAAAGCGATCAAAAATTGTTTGTTTTTTATTTTAAATAATTCGGTTTTAAAACTAATTATGTCGGAGTCACACTTCCAAATTTGCCGTTTCTGTCAAAGAAATGTGAAATTAGCGTATTATTGTGAAAGTTGTGGGACCAGCTGTTGTTCCGACTGTTTACACGAAGAAAAAATTAAATCATTTGTTTGTCAAGATTGTAACTCAACAAATATAACTGTTCCTGAATCAGGAGATAAGAAGATATGTGAAGATTGTGGAGAGGCAAATATAGTTCAAAAAAGTCAACTCTTAAAATCTTGTCCGAAATGCCATTCGAACCAAATTATTAATATCTATGAAAAAAAGGAAGATTTAGAAAAAAGTTTTTTAGCTTTAATTAAAAATTCAAGATTCTTCATAACTCCCTTAAGAGATTTATTAGGTTCTTTGTATCAATTAAAACAGAAGGTAATAGATGCAAGAGCACCCCCTATTAGGTGTTTTCATTACCCTACTATGGAATTAGATTTATTAGCTCTCTTCAAATTATTTATATATGCGAAAGAAAATCTTATAGAAAAGATACGTAATTTTATTCAACATTTATCGCTTAATAAAGAATATTTTTTTGATATTTACACGCAACAAAATTCGAATATAAAGATTATTGAAGATATTTTAGAAAATTTAACTAGAAGCTATAATTCAATAAATTCTTTTATAGACAGTAATGTTAAAACAATTAGTTCGAGCATCGAGACTCTTTCAAATAATCTTAATTTTATTGATAAGATAACTTTTTATTTCACAAATTATCTAAAGTTTCTGAATCTAGCCGATAAAGAAAAACCCGTTTATGCAATATATGCAAAATTATCTAACGGCCTTAATGCTCAAGATAAATACAAAAAAAATAAAGGAATTCTTTTCGTTACTAATTTTGACCTTTCCTTTGTCCATGAATATGGGAAACGAAAGAAAAAGCAAGAGGGCATTTTTAAAGCTCCCGTAAAGGATTTAACCAAAGTTCAAATCAGAGGAAAAGTCTTCAAGAAACTTTATATTGAGTTTCCCTATGGTAGATATGAATTCTCTCTTCCTCCCAACTCTGCTTCTAGAGTATTAGATTATATTTTGCTTGCTAGAAGTTTTGACGAGACTATAGTTTATGATAAGGAAGCTGCTAAAAAACTCTTTAACATTGAGGTTGATTTGAGTGAGGTAATAAAGTTCATTGAAGAAGCAATCAATACCTTCTTCAGTTTGAAATGCCAATATAATAATGTTAAACCAAATAATGGAATGGCTAATTATGGTCAGACATCGCAGCCATTTAATCAAAACCCGAATTATATACCTAACATCATACCAAATCAACCTTTATTTAATCCTTATCAAAATAGCAATCCCAATGATCCTAACTTACCCTATTATCCTAATCCGAATTATAAAAATATACCTGGCAATCCATTATTCTATCATAGGAACAATAAGAACCCTGAAGAATTAAATTATTATTATAATAACATGCCGAATAATGCCCCACCAATTTATAATCAAAACGATTTTTTCCTGCAAAACCTATTCGATAACAATAGAATACAGAATTACAAACCTACAAGTTTTAACAATGGGTTCGGAAATCCTATTACAAACGCGGAAGAAAAAAATTTATTAATGAGAAAGTTAGAACAATTACAAAAATATGGTAAAATTTTCCCTAGCGCATCACTCAACAACTCACATATCTTTGATGGTTTGAAAAATGATTCCGCATACTATGAACCAACAGAAAAAGGTAGAGGTATGCCCCAATATCACGAGTATTCAAAGAATCACCTATCCGAGTTATTCAATCATGATTCTATTTCAAATTACCCAAACGAAGGGTCAAAACCTTACTCTAGAAAGTATAGTAA
>JAGXNP010000171.1 GCA_019894885.1 Promethearchaeota archaeon
TTCGTGAGTACGAGATTTTATTATCTTTTGAAATGCTTCAGAAAAATCTTTTGTGTTAGGGAAAAATGCGTTTTGAATTTTATCGTCAATGGATTTTAAGAAAATTTCACCATTATTTTTAGGAAAATGAAGCCTCATATTCTTTAACCTTTGTTTTAAAGCTTCTTTTGCACCGGGTATGTTTTCCACATCTCGTTTTTCGAGCTCATCAATAGCTTTTTCTAAGCCCCTCTCAAAGTCTTGAAGTAGTTCATGCCATGTGCTCTCTTGAATTCTTTCCGTTTTGTTCACCTTAATGGTATGTCTTTATTCAATTTCACCAATTTAACTCTTGTTTTATTCTCTTTAATGCATTGATTAAAGGCGTTATAAGATTTTTTTCATAGATATTAGGAGACGCTATTCCCTTTTGGGCTTTCCAGCCCATTTGGATTCCTTCACCTATTTCTCTCTGTCCGTACTTTAATAGACTGCTTAAATCTCGCATCCACCAATAAAATCTTAGCCATCGCCTATTAGGATTATCTTTAGCGTGAATAACTGCTAGTGCTTTCCACTCTCCCATTAACCACTTCACAGTTATACCGCTTACTGGCAAGTAATAATTGATTGGGAAATTAGTTTGAAAAGATAAATCCAACTCTGATGATTGTATGTTAAAAATTGGTTGATTATACCCCTCCAGTATAACTATTTCACCACAATGTTGGCATTCGTAATGAGATTTCTTTTTTTCCATTTTTTTTTGACATTTTGGGCAAGTTCGATGTTCTAAAATCCTGAATTTTATTAGGTCTAAGTATTTTTCCTTCTCTTCTGCATCTTTGGTTTTAGGTTCTTGTTTCCCAAATTTTCCACCCCAAGTCCAAATATCGTCAAAATTCTTATTAATTTTTTCTAATGTTATTAAAGTGTTATTTAATACATCTTTTTCATAGATTTTAAACATGCCAGCATGTTGAAAACTTTTCCACCATGAGAGTCTGACGTATTTTTCCTCTTTTAAATAAGCGCTATGACATATTAACGCAGCAAATAAACGAGTTTCGGTTTTGTTTATAATTATACCCTGTTCGCACACTTCGAATTGTTTATTTATGCTTGCGTTATTATGAAAATATTCTCCTTCGAGAAATTCTCCTTTATCGATCTTTTTTATTTCTTCAGGTTCAGCTCTTTCCTCTTTTTGCTTTATGATTTTTCTACATTGAGGACACTGGTAAATTCCAGAAACCAAAGGCTCCATTTCGATGTTACATGCTGAACACTTCAAATTTAATCATCACTTCTTGTAATTAAATACCGTTCATAATCTATATTTAATAATTTTAATTCTTTCTTCGTTAATACTTCAAGGTCTTTATTGATTTCTATTAAATCCTCTCTAAGTTTAAGTAGTACATTTTGAATCTTATTAACTATGTTATCTTCGTTAAATGAAACCTTTTCAATAAATTCAAGATAGTTAAACTTTTTATCTTTTCCAGAATAATATTTTTTGGTTTCTAATATTACCTCGTCGAGTTGTTCCATCCTAAACCTAGTGTTCAATAATGCCATCACTTTGGAATACCAATCGTTGCCAATTTCATTCCTCTCTGTATCTTCATTAAAGTTGAACTTATCAGGAAGTTCAATTTTTTCGTCTCTCAGATATTTAAAAACATCTTTCTCACTCTTAATCGCTTCAAATATTTGTTTTAACACGGATTTACTCCTTAATTTTGGTTCAAAGATATCAATATACTCGTTAATTTTTTCTTTCATGTCTAAGTATTTCTGGTGAACCCCTTCGATTGTGATCTCAATTTTAATTGCCTGATAAACATTGCCAAATTGATCTAATATGTAGTATATATCATCAGATATTGCATAATCGTTTTCTCCTATTTGAGAAATAAATTGATGAATAAGGTTACTATTCTGACATTTTACTCCTTTTAATTTAATCAAGGCTAAATTATAATTTCTTCTGGTAAGGAACTTAAATTTTTTATTTATCATTAAGAAAAGAGTATGATCTGGCACTGATATTTTATCGTTCTCGATTGTAATTGTTTCTTCTCCTAATCGTATTATGAAATCCCCATCTTTATGATTAAATTCTCTAGTACTACGAATATTTTTAAACAAACCTAAATCTATTGCTATCTCAATAAAATTTTCTTCTAAAAAGTTAAGTACGTTATTTTTGAATATTTCGTCTAAGATAATGACTCTCTCATAGGACTCTATAATTCTTGAATCCTTTAAATCTTTAAACAAGTCATTTCTGATAATATACAAAAACATAATAATGTATCTCATTTCGAGATCGTCCAGAACCCTTTCTATCAAGCTCTTATCATATTCTAATGACAAAATCGTATGTTCCATACCTATAATCCACTAATAATATTGAATAAATATAATTTATTTCAGCTAAAAAGAGTGACTGAATAAATTAAGCATTCCTAAAAAATTTTTCGATTGATACTAAAATACTTTTAGAATCTGTTTCTAAAATTCTTAGAACTTTTTTTCTTTAAAATAAAGATATTTTATGTAATAATATAGAAAATAAGTTTACTAACTGAAAAATGAATTCTAAAGACATTATTCCAGACTTATAAACAAATTAAGGACTAAAGTAAAAACTCATGTAATTAAAATATTTTTTATAACTACTATAAATTATTGTAACAAAACTTTTTTGTTATGTTTTTCTTATTTAGTATATACAATTATTAGTGTTTGAATAATGGGAAGAAGGAAACGTAAACAACAATCATATAAAAGAGTCAAGAGAGTTCCAAAGATTTTCACTTGCCCAAATAACTAAATGGTTTTCCCATTTAATATGGATTGCGGTGAAAAATCTGTCAAGGTTGAGAATATTCGGAAAAGCGCAATTGCTACAGTGAAGTGTGGTCATTGTGGCTTAATTAAGGAAGTTTTAGTTAATTCTATATCAGAACCCGTTGATGCCTTTGGAGATTTTATCGATATTTATTACGCTGATCAAGAACTTCAGAGATTAGAAAAACGCATAGAGAAACTTAGAAAGAAAAATGAATGGGGGGAATTGGCTCTATGTTTTTCTATTTTAACGGATATTTGCAAAGCTAAAGCTGCTGAGGCCTTAGAAGATGAAGATAATATCAACCTTGATGTAGTTAATAAATGGAAAATTAAAGCAGAAGAATATAAAAGATTAGAAAAGGATGCATTACTTCAACTAGACTCCCTTGAATTAGAGAAAGGAATAAAAACAGATGACGAGTCTTTATTTACAGAGCACGAAGAGAGTGATATGAAGAAGGAAAAAAAAATCGAAGATATCTTTGACGACCCCGGCTTTCTTGAATTCTGATATCACTAAAATCGACTCCCTCCTGAATAATTAAAAATCTAAGTTCAGAATTCCCTTTTTAATAGTTTTAGGAATGTTTTTCCAAATTGGAAGTTTCACTATCAATTTGAAAAACTGTTTTCGATTTAATTTTCGGTTTATTATTAGATAGCTCCAGTTATTAAACGCTAATTTATTAAAAAGATTCATTAGATTTACTCCGAAGGGATTAAACCTTGAAGTTAATAGACTAGCTAAATACCCTCCCAACCGTTTTGTGTGAGGAACTGATTCGGGATAAACTGACTCTGAAAGAGCTCTATTAAAAATTTCATAAATTGAAAAAATAGGAATGAGGTTGTCTATGTATTCGTTTACCACTTTTCTATAACTAAAGTCATCCAACGATAAAGTAGAAAGATCGTTTAGTTTTTTCAAAGCAAAATTGAAATGTTTCTCCTTAAAATAAAGCCACATGGTTCCCATGTTGTCTCTAAGTTTAACCAGTTCATTGATAACTTCCATTTCTTTGAAAGAAAACGAATTAATTTTTTCGAATTTTTTTATATAGAGTAAAAAAATTGAATCTATTGATTCGTTATTAAAATCAGTAGTAAAATCATTTCGTTTCTGCTTTTGAATACTGAATTCGTCTTTGATAGTTTTATGAATCGTATGGGTATAAAGGGGAGTTGTCCATAGCATCTTTATAATTATTTCCATAAGTCGAATATGAAGGGAAAAGTCTTGAATTTTAGAAAATTTTTGAGAAATTTTCAAACTTGGAACTGAAAATGATTTAGATTGATCGATCCTAAATTTAATTCTATCGATTCTCTTTAAATTACTAATAAACTCTTTTCTTAGCTGTTTAAAGTGGATGATCTTTCTTTTTATCACCTTTTCTGTTGCTAATAAGTTATTTAAATAGTCGTAAAAATTCACATTGTATTTACGAACAATAGAATCATGCGTAATTAAAGGTACGCTAATTTTTTTCTCTGATTTTTCACTTTCGACAGACATTGCGTGATCTCCTACAGAATAAGAAAATGTAACATTATCAAGTGCATTTTCTAAACTTGAGAACACACCAAGTGTTTTTGGGTCTTGCGTGTAATAACCGTGTAAAAGGGTGTCAATTCCTTTAAAAAGGTTATCTTTATACTCTGATATAATTACAGATTCAAATTCTCCGGGATGATGTCTTTTAATTCCATATTTTTTTCCAACAAGATAAATCGCTTGATTTGCTCTGTGACAAATAGTGTGGCTCCATTTAAACAAAGGTTCTAAAAATTTACCTATAGTTAATATATATCCATAGAATTCTGGACCAAAATAAATGGGGAATCCGAATCCTCTAGAAGTTGAATATGTGAATTGAAAAATATTCCTCGTTTTTTCTCCATTTAAAAATCCAGGAAATTTGTAATGGAGCGCTAATCTAGGAAAAAGCGCTCCAAAACCTAAATTCATCCACGCCTCAAATAAAATTATGCTATCAGGAAATCTAAAAGAATCTTTCTTGATATTTAAATCGTCACTTAACGAGTTTATAGCTAGCGGAACGTTGTGAAGCCAATCTCCATCACTTTCTATGTTTTTTAACTCATCTTTAAATCTTTTTAGTGCAAGAGGTTTTAGTTTTTTTTCTATCTTTGCTTTTTTATAATAATAATTGTTTAAAACCCTAACGAGAGACGTAATTTCTAGGATTTGTCTTTGTAGATCGTGAGCAACATTTACCCTGTTTAATTTTGAACCATTACTGATAATTTTTACACCAAAGAAATCAAATCAAAACAGAATACTTCTTATAGTACTATATTTTTTTTTTAGTTTTAATTTTAATTGATTTTAAAAACATTTAAGATAATACTTAAAAGTGAACGGACGAAACTAAACCGTCTTCAAGTTAAAACACATTTCACAAATACAGAGAATTTTTCTTCAATCGCAAAGGTTTGGAGCGAATTTATTTTAGAAAAATAAATCGTAAATTAACTATCATGATTGATTTCTTTTAGAAAAAAGTTGCTTTAATTCACCCATTATTGCACCTCTTAAGCTCACAGGACTAGCTGGACGAGCAGCTCCGGGACCTCCTGGTGGCGGACCCCCAGGTGGACTTCCAGGTGGACCCCCAGGTGGTGGTGGTGGACCTCCAGGCGGACCTCCAGAAGGTGGTGGTGCGTTGCTTGGGGAAGCAGGTGAAGCGATTACTGGGGATGTCCCAATACCTTTTGTCCGTAATGATGATATTTCATTGTTAATGGTATTAAATCGTGATTCCAATGTGGATATTTTTTGATTTACAGTAGCTAAAGACTGATCTACTAAATCAGGTATTCTTAGAATTACAGACATCATTCTTTCAACGATGTCTCCAAATGCGTTTAGTTTTTCTTCTATTGGAGCCTTTTTTGTTTCTTGCATGAAATTTGCGAATTCTTCTGCCATATTATTCTCTCTAGCTTAATAATAACGATTTTTCCAAGTATTATTTCTAATAATTATATATTTGAACTATTTAATAAATTTAAGTTCATACTTGATAATTTGTACAAAAATAAAAAAAAAAAAGTTTAAAGTCAGCTTGCTTTGTCAACACTATTTTTCAAATTTACCCACAATTCATCTACTTCGTTCTTGATCTGTAAAAATTGGTCTAATTTTTTTATTAAAATATCTCGAGTACGATCAAAGTCTCTTTGCATATCGTTCAATTCAGACTCTAAAAGTTTCATTTTTTCTCCTTCGATTAAATCGTTTTTTTTTTTCTCAACTGATAATGCTTTTTTGATGACTAGGCTTCTTTTGTTTGCTACTTCGCTTAATGCCGAAGCAAATTCGTATTTTTTTTCGACTAAGTAGTCTTTTTTTACGGCGAGATCCTTAATCGAATCAATATATTTGTTGTTTACTTCTATGTATCGATCGTTTTTGTGGATAATATCTTGAAATATTTTCACTTCTTCATCTTTAATATTTGATCGTTTCTCTCGTACTAGAGTCTCCATGTGTTTCAATACATCTCTAAATGTTCTGTTTAACATTTCTCGAGTAAGTGTTGTTTTTTTTAAATTTTCGGCGTATTTTTTTTGAGAATCAATTAAAGTACTCTGAGCTTTTGCTAGTTTCCTTATTTGGGTAACTAATTCTTTTTCCATACTTGCTAATTCAAGTTCATCTTCATGCGTTATAATTGGACTCATTACAATCAAATTAAAAAAATATTGATTAATGCTAAATTGCGATACTATTCTTATGTAATTTCATAATTATAATTTTTGGTCTTTTTGTTAAGTTACAATTTATGAGGAAATAAGGCAGTGAGTATATTATCTTTATAGTTTGCTTTTATTACTTGAGCTTCAATAACTTTTCCAATTAGTTCATCCGAAAAAACAAGGGGTTTTTTCAATAATACCTTTATTCCAAGAGAATTATTGATTTTACCAATACACTCATTTTCCCACCTTCCCCTTGAAACTATTTCTATTTTAATTAAGTCTTTTTTCTGAAGATTCAAGGTTGATACGCGTTTTCGTTTATGAATTCCAAAA
>JAGXNP010000172.1 GCA_019894885.1 Promethearchaeota archaeon
GGAGGGACCCATGGAAGCAAAACTTATTATATTTTTCACATTGAATAATCCCATAATCAATATAAGATTCGATCTTTTAAATATAAGCAATAATTAATTATTTAAAAACTAATTTCTTGTAAAGGAGCTGAAGAAATGGCTTCCCTATCCCGTGAACTTCATTATGATCGATTTTTCTAACCGTCTTGAATCGGTGTAAACGAAGAATTCCCCGATATGACTATTCAGAATTGCAGTTTTTACGCCACCCAATTACTCACGAGAGAGCTCCTCAAGGAGTTAAATAAAATAAAAAGAGAGCGCCTTCTTATTTACATAGAGGAGTGGAGGAAGTTACGCCATCTAATATTTTCATTAGAAAAAAGTGAACAAACACATGATATACCTCCGTTTAAGGTTGATGATGTGAAATTAGCACGTCAACTTTACACCAAATTGAGAGAAATATTTCCTTGTAATGCTCCAAAAGAAATAGAAATATCATACTCTTAAAATAATAATAAAAAACAGTTAAGGCATAGTTACTATATTAGTATCTTCATCTAGATTTATGATGCCTTTGACTGCAAGTTGTTTAATTGTCCGTACTGCCATAATAGGCGGAATAGAAAGAAGTTTCTTTAATTCGTCAAGGTTACAACTTCCCTGCGCCATAATCGTTGCTAATATATCTACTTCTGATATTTCTTCTTCAGAATTCTCTATTAAAAACGATGTAAAGTAATTGTTCCTTTTCAAATGATTTAATTTTAAATCTAAATCCTTCATCTTTTCTTCAGAATATTCTGTTCTTAAATGTCTTTCGCGGTTTTCGTTATCAATCTTTTTTTGATCTAATAAATTATTATCATTTTCCTTCGTAGCAATTTTATCGTTAACATTTTTTAATTTCAACTGAAGATCTTCATGTTCTAACTTTGGACCTTTGAGATTATCGCTGAGTTGTTCAAGAGATTTCTGTAGTTCTGAATTTTTTGCTTGTAGGTCATTTTTAGACGAATTTAAAACTTCTATTTTTTTTTCTAAGTCGTCTGATTTTGTTTTGAGTTCTGTTAGCTCATTATTTTGGATTTCAATCTTTTCTTCGAGCTTTTTAACGTCTTCATGTTCAAGTTGCATCTTTTTCCAAGTAAAGCTCAAATTCTGAATAATATTTTCGCTGTTTTTTTGAAGAGATTGTTGATACTCGTCAAAATATTTTTCAAGTTGTTCAATTGTTCCTAAAATGTCTTTTAAATTCGAACTCATCAGAAATCAACCTCCTCTTTCAAAGTAATTGTACCAGAAGATTGGTTGTATTCAATAGGGGCATTCTCTTCAATCATTTTAGTAATTATTTTGCGTGCTTGCTCCTCTCTCATATCAATGGCAACTAGAATATTTTTAAGGTCTAGCGTACTTCCCACTTGTAAAGCTTTAATAAACTGGTAAAGAAGGGAATTGATATATTTTTTATTTATCAAAACCTTCATAGCAGCAACTCTATTTTCATACGATTCAACGAATTTTTCTTTCTTAATGAAAGTTCCATTAAGTTCAATTTCTAAAGCTTTCAGCTTATCTTCAAATTTTTCAACTTCTTTATTTAATGTAAATAAGCGATCTTCAAGTTCTTTTAAACGCTGATCCCGATTTGTTAATTCTTCCTTTTTTGATTGAATTGTTACTTGGGTCTCTTTCAACTCGTTTTGGCTTTCTTGAATCTTATTTCCTGTTTCCTGACGATTCTTTGTCAATTCAGCATTATCTTCCTCGAACTTAACAATTTCTCGTTGATTTTGGGAAATTTTGTTTTTAAAGGTGTTTATTTTTTCGTTATTGGATTCGACTGTTTTTACCAATAAATTTTTACCATCTTCGTATTTTTCCAGTGATTCAAGGATTTTTTCGGGTTGCAATCTTAATTTAGGGATATAGTCGCTGTTTATCCCGCTAATATCAACAATTACAGAAGCCATTTTCTTTAATGATGTTTTAGCATCTAATAACGGTGTTTCACTCACATTAAATTCACTTTTTTACCTTAAATATAAATATAATTTATGTATAGAGCACGCATTATTAAATTTGTATTTTTCAATATTGTCAAATATTAGGGACTAAAACAAAAGAATAACTCAAAAAAATTACATATCTTTAGATATGTCCTTGAGGAAGTTCTCTTTTTGGAGAATCATATCTATGCCCCTTCGTCTCATAACCGTGTTTAGATTCTCTATTAACTTTTCGGTAAAATACTTGAAATCAAAATAAGTTGCAGGATTAATACGATAATAACTTTTCAAAAAGAGGTTAATTAATTCTATTTTAGATTTAGGATAATTCATTTCAAATATTCCAGGGTTAGTATCAAGTAAAGAACAGCATATCCAGGCGATATCATCTATGTGATTTCCTTGATAAGAATCTTCAAAATCTACTCCATATATTTTGTTATCTGGTGGATTGTATATAAAGTCCCTTAAACGCGTATCACCTTTATTTAATACTTTTGTATGCGCATGCTCTTTATCTTCGATTATATTATTTAAATGGAGTTTACTCAACCAAATTGCTAATTTTTCTATACACATCAAAAGTTCTTTTTTAGTAATTTTATCCAAACTGTCTAAATCAGCGACTTTCAATATTCTATCGGTAATAAAGTCGCACAAATTGATGCCTTCTATCTTTTCAAGTATTAGATACGGTTTTTTATAAAATATAATATTAGGTACTAGAATTTCTTGCTCGTAAAGTTGCTTTAGTGTATCATACTCAATATCAGCATTATCATTCCTGAAGATTTTAATTACTACTTCCTTCGGTAATGACTCTGTTTTTCTATTGAAACGCAAGCTTACAACAGTATTTTTTTTACTCAGGAATTGAGATAAAATGAAATGGTTAAATTTATCAACTAACTCAGGGAACTCTTCTTTAAGATCAGTTATTAGTTCTTTCCGTATTTTTAAAAGCTCCATCTTTAACTATATTAATAATTCGATGAGTATACCATATTAGTTTATGGAAATCTGTAAATTAATTTATAAATATTAAATATAAAAGATAAATTTCTCTATCTCCATACTCAAAAATCTAAATTTAAGCTTTTAAATTTTATGAAGATGTTCGTGTTAAGGAATATATGGTTTTTATAAATTATCAGAGTAACAATTAAAAAAATAAATTTTATTGATAATATGATGAGTTCTCAACAAAAACAATATAAACTTGGAATTTTTTATGGTCCAGATCCAGATACGGTAATGTTAGCGCAGAAATTCGTTGGAAATCTAATAAATGATGATCAATTTTGTAAAGCGTGTGAATTACTCGAAAAAGATGTCAAATGCGATAAGTGTCGAGAGCATTTAGGTAATTTTTCTAGTTCAATTTACTTTTACGATCTCATAGGAGAAAAAGTACCCGATTTTATTGAAAATCCTGAAGATTTTTTACCGAAAACCTTACCTCAAGTAGATTTTTTATTAGTAGTGGGGATTCATCAAGATTTACTCTCCGGATTACCAGAATACTTAAAGGAAAGAAATATTAAAGCGATAATTATTCCGATTGAAAATCCGAAGTGGGTCCAACCTGGTTTACAGGTGCAGGTGTTAGAAGATTTTGAAAAATTTGGAATACAAGCTGCGTTTCCAAAACCTTTTTGCGCTTTAAGTAAAGAATTGAATGAGTACAATAAAGTAGGTTTTAGCATTACAAAGGAACGGGACAATATAATAGAATTTATTGAACACTATAAAATCGGAGAACCTATTGTATCGCTCTTATTATCCAATGACGGTAAATCAATTCAAGATACGTGCGTTCTACAATGTGCGCCGTGCGGATCTTCATATTTTGTGCTCCAGCAACTAAAAGCTAAATATATTGAAAATGGAGAGATAAGTCTAAATGAAAGAATTAGTAAAGCTCATCATTCTTATCCTTGTAATGCATCAATGGATCAAGATGCAATACTGAAAGACTCTATTCTCCATGTCGCAGGCTATTTGATAAGAAACGCTGTTAGTAGAGAATTAGGTCTCGAAGAGCAGGAAGGTCAAAAATTAGTCTATATTGTCAAATAATCTCATTTAGCTTAGAAATTAAATATAAGTTTATAATTTATAATTAATAATAAGAAAGGGAGCTTGAGTTTAAACTCCAATTATTAGATGATAAGTAAAACATTTACTTTTCTGATCATTCTAATAGTTAAACAACTCAATTTAGCGGTTTTGACTGACATTAACCTCTTTTTATTATATAATATAAAGCTTTTTAGATACATCTTATTTACATTACTTGGTGATTGATATCGTTACTCAGTGTACAAATACTCTCTGTTTAGACGAAGAAATGGAGGAAGAAGAAGAATCGTTTTTTGAGGAACATTTTTGGTTTTTCATCATACCTTCCGCATTATTACTTGGAATTTCAATTTTTTTAGAGTTTTTTACTGATGCTGTATTTCTAAGCCAAATCTTAGCAGTGGCTTCAATATTACTTTCATGTTATGAAATCGTAAGCGAAGCTATAGAAGACATTTTAGCTAAAAGGATTACTGCGAACATTCTAATGTTGGTGGCAGGCGTCGCCTCTTTTTTTATTTTACACGGTCAGGAAGGAGCAATGGCAGTATTATTGTATGCAATTGCAGAATATTTAGAAGAATTAACTACAGATAAATCAAAGAATGCCATCAAGGAACTACTTGAATTAGCTCCCGACGAGGCTTTATTAAAATCTAACGAAGGGTATAGTTTGGTTCCTACTAAAGAGATAAAAGTTGGGGACGTTGTTGGAATTAAACCAGCTATGAAAGCTCCGATTGATGGAAAAATAATAAAGGGTGAATCATACTTCAATGAGAGCGCAATAACTGGTGAATCTCTTCCTGTTTTTAAGAGTTTTAGCGATGAAATCTACGCAGCAAGTATTAATAGTGATAGTTTCGTTGATATAGAGGTTACAAGAGAAAGTTCAAATACTGTAGTTGCAAAAATTGCTGAAAGTATTAAATTAGCTCAACAAAATAAAAGTGATAGCGAACGATTTATAGAAAAATTTGCAAGGTATTATACACCAAGCATATTAATTAGCTCGCTTCTCGTTATGATCATACCAACATTATTGTTTGGCTTAGATTTTAATCAATGGTTCTATCGAGGATTAATTCTGTTAGTTGTATCTTGTCCTTGTGCTCTCACTTTATCCACTCCTCTAGCGAACATAGCTGCTCTTACGAAGTTAGCAAAAGAAGGTATTCTTGTTAAGGGTAATAAGTTTATTGAAATAGCGAAGAGTATCGAATTAATAGCTTTTGATAAAACTGGAACCCTTACCGAGGGTAATTTAAAAGTCTTTGAAATTTTCGAATATACTGTAAATAAAGAGGAGATTATAAAAATAGCTGCCAGTTTAGAAACACTCTCGGAGCACCCTATTGGAAAGGCTATAGTATCGCAAGCAAAGCAAATGAATTTATCTTTATATCCAGTAGAATCATTTAAGATTGTTAAAGGAAAAGGTATCAAGGGAGAAATTCAAGGAGAACTGTATTATGTTGGTAGTAGGAAATTTTTTAAGGACCAAAAATTTAACTTCCCTGGAGAACCTTTAAATGAAGTTGAATTGTCTGGAACAATTCCGATACTACTTGGTCAGAATTCAACCATATTAGGAGTTATCACCATTAGAGATGTCCTAAGAGTATCTGCTCCACTCTTAGTAGACGGATTAAAAAAAAGGGGTATTAAGTCAGCGATGATTTCTGGGGATAATCAACGAGTATGCAATACAATCGGGGCGTGTTTAGATATAGACTCTTCTTATGGTGAGTTGTTACCGGATCAAAAATTAGAAGAAATAAAAGATTTAAAGAAAAAGTATAGAGCAGTTGCCATGGTAGGAGATGGAATAAATGATGCTCCTGCTCTTGCCACATCAGATCTAGGAATTGCAATTGGTGCTTCAGCAACTGATTTAACTTTAGATACTGCAGATATAATTATAATGAGCGATGATTTGAAGAAAATTTTGACTTTTTTTGACATTTCAAAGAAGACCAACAGAATTATAAGGCAAAACATTTGGAGTTCAATTAGTATCAAAGTAACTTTTGCGATTTTAACTGTTGTTGGCTTAATGACTCTGTGGCTTGCTGTTGGAATAGGTGATATGGGTGTTTCTCTACTGGTTTTAATAAATGGAATGACTATATTTAGATATAGGACGAAGTTTAAAGAAATTTCTATAGAACACTTGGAAAGCAACGCGAAAACCATCATTTGCAAATCTTGTGAAACAAAGAACATTATACCTCAACATCATGGACGTGATATGGTAGAAAAAGAAGGAAAATTAATATGTTGGAGAAAATTACTAAATATTGACGATTTAGAGCTTTGTGAAGAAGAACTCCCTTTATTTTGTCCAAAATGTGAAAATGAGTTAGATGTTGTTTAGCTTGTACATTATAGTTTGAGTTATTAAAAAATAAGTTTTATTGATGAATCCTTAAGGTAATGACCAAGGATTATAAGGGCGCCATAATTCTCTTTCAGCATAATCGCTTCTTTGAGAGCCTTTTTTATTGTTCTTAGTTATTTTCTTTTTTACTTTTTTGCAGCACATTTTAAAACCCACAAAATAAAGATTTATATTAATATAAAAAAATACACTGACCGACAATTTTTAATATTTTAAGATGTAGGTATAGGTAAAGTTAGATGTGAATATATTCATTAACTGAAGAATTTTTTTTATCGAACTTTCACTAATGATTAAATGCGGGAAGGGGGATTCGAACCCCCGAAC
>JAGXNP010000173.1 GCA_019894885.1 Promethearchaeota archaeon
CTATTATTAGCCCAATTTCTTGTATCTTGCATATTTGAGATTTTATTTTTAATTGTTGATATTTTCCAACTATTTATATCATCTAAATAATAAGTTAAATTAACTTCTTCTTGATTGGTTAAAGACACTTCTTGATCATATTTATATAAATTGCCATAATCAGTAATATTCAAAGAATCTACATAACCTTCAAAAATTGGAATGCTAGCGCTTGAAGGAGAAGGTAAATCAGTAACATTTCTTGGACTGAAAGTGTTGGGCTGGTAATATTTAGAACCTGAAGTTAAAAAAAAAGTCGAGCAAAACACAGCTAATAATAAAATAAAAATAAGTTTATTGAGAAGAGTTCTTCTTAAATGTGAATTTAAAATGATCATATATTAGTCCCCGTTAATGAAAAAAATAATTATAAAACTGATAAAAATAAAAACTAATAAATTTAAGTTATAATGAGGAGAATTTTTATTCGAAAATATACTTTTTGGGGATTGTAAAGTTTAAATTTAAGGAGGGGAACAACATTTTGGAAATTCTACTTGCTAATTTGGGAGCTCATCGATAAATTCCGTTTTAAGAATTGATTTGTAAGACCTTTTTTCTCCGTTGTCTATAGAATTCACATTTTTGCCTCTACAATTATAAATATCTGGAGGATTTTCATCAAACAATGAAAGAATGACTAATATGGCATTTTTTACAAACTCTTTTTTACTGCTTCTTTCTAAAACCTTCATTAATTTTATAAGCGATTTACTCTTCCATATTTCTATGGTTTCTCTATTCGCATTCTGATTCTGGAAGAATTCTATAATACTTGAATAATATTCAAATTCAGAGTTATCGCAGTTGTCTGACTTATTCATAAGTTTTTGACCGTTTTATAAAAATAAAACAAAATTTCTTACTTTTAAATTGAATGAGAATCTTAGTTTTTTGTTATAACAATCCGTACATTAATTCTACAAAAATTTTTATTTCTTAATAGAAGAAACTTCTATTGTTGACAAATAAGAATTTCTAGATTGTTTTTAATTTCTTATGTATTACGCTGATATTATCTCACTTAAATGAGTGAGTTGAAAAGAAATTATGAAAAGAAAAGAATCAGCCTATCGATTTTCAATTTCTGAAGGAATATATCCGAAAGTATTTAAAAATCGCTCTCGCACACTTGCAATGTCATAAACTTGTGTTTGAGCACCACTAGTCTCTACAACAAAAGATCCTACGATTGAACCTAAACGACAGGAATTTTGCATATCCATTTTGAGAATCATTCCAGATAAAAGACCTGCTCGGTACCCATCCCCTGCGCCTGTAGTGTCTATTACTTTATTAGGTTTCGAACTAGGAATTTCTATATACTCAAATTTTCCAGAAGTTGTTTTTATTATAAGTTCTGAACCCTCTGATCCCTTTGTTTTTACGATAGTACTAACATACTTTAGTAAATCTTTTTCGTTCATCCCTATCTTGCTCATGACTTGATTTATTTCATGAGTATTTCCAATTAATATTTCTGATTTGGTTAAAATGCTCAATAAAATATCTTTGGAAAATAAAGGAGTTATTTGTCCTGGATCAAATATCGTAGGAATTTTCAGTTCATTTAATTGTTCTGAAAAATTCATCATAGCCTCAATCCCTTGGGTTGAATTTATTGCATAAGCATAATGTTCAGGGTGTTCTATTTTTTTTCTTAAATCGATATTCTTATTCTCATCTAATGCGCCTCCATGAAATATAATCATCTGATTAGATTGAATATCATTTACTATATAGCAAGCAGCCGTGAATAGATTATTTTGAATATCAACTTTTAATTCAATATTATCGAATTTAGCTATGTGTTCACGATAACCTAAGCTTTCGAAATCTTTACCAACCGAACCTAAGAGTGAGACGGGAGATATATTTAGCAATCCAAGGTTATATGCGATGTTTCCCGCAGTTCCGCCGAAATTCTGAGTACGACTATTGGCAGTTACTGTACTTTGGAACTCTTTTTTATTAATATCTATTGATACAGCATTAACGAAATTTTCCTCAAATCCCATAATATAATCGAATGCTAAGGAACCTAAAACTAAAATCTTATCTCCTTTCATTTCAATCTTAACCGATTACAAAATGAAGTAAACCGATATTATAATATTTTTAAGCATTAAATTTAGATTTTATGGAATAACTAACTTATTAAATTAAAGAGTTCTACTTATAAATTATCAATTACTCTCTCAGTTGTATGAAAGAACTCTTAACATCAATTGAATCATTAAAAGATAGCAATATTTCTAGTGTTATATATGCACGCATTAAAGAATTCTCCGAAATAAGGGAATTTGGGATTGAAAAGATATTTGAGGAACTTTGTTTTTGTATCCTAACTGCCAATTGTGCCGCAAAAAGTTGTATTGAAGTCCAGAAGAGAATAAATACTGGTTTTTTAAAGTATTCTGAAGAAGAGTTAAGAAGCAAATTTAAGGAATACGGCTATCGATTTCCTAATATAAGAGCAAAGTATATAGTTGAGGCTAGAAACCATGTTTTAGATATTAAAAAAAAAATAAATTCAAGCATAGACGAAATGATGATAAGAGAGTGGCTAGTGAAAACTATTAAGGGATTAGGTTATAAAGAAGCTAGTCATTTTTTAAGAAATATAGGGTTCAAGAATATAGCTATTATTGATTTTCATATAATAGATCTTTTAGATAAATTCGGAATTATCCAAAAACCAAAGACTCTAACCAAAAAGAAATACACTGAGATTGAACAAATTCTTAAAATAATAGGAGCGCGTGTTAATTTGGATTTAGATGAATTGGATTTATATTTATGGTATATGGAGACTAATGAAGTGTTAAAATAAAAGATCGGTTACTTTTACATATTATCCAAAGGCAAATCTAAGTCGATCTCTGCTGATTTTAACTTCTTCATGAATTCTACTGTTCCAATTTCATTCACCATTAATTCTAATAGATTTTCATAGAGATGTTCAATGTTTTCTTGCCCAATTTTAAAGTATACATCTTCAGAGGGAAGAGTTATCTTAAATACCTCATAGAGCCCTTGAATACATTTTTTTATATTCTTAAAATTAATTATTGCTTTTGTAGTCGATTCGTAAATAAAATCTGTATTTTCCATTTTTAATTATTACCCCTTAAACTTATTTCCCGTTGTATTAAATGAAGAAATTAAGGCTTAAATAATAATTGTTATTTTAATAATTGCGTGACTAAGTAACAAATTATAAGAATCCAATAAAACTTATATTAAGTTTTAAAGTAGGTTAGATCTCGTTTATGAGTAATTGGTTAATCCTTATATAATCACGTAATTAGCTATAGAAAACTTTTTACATTCCAGAATTAATTATATTACACTTTATCTTTTTATCAGAGCAAAATTCTTGCTTCAATTCCTAATAACTTAGATATAAATATTTTTGATATTAATTATAAATTAAACTCGATCATAAAAGAAAATGTAGTTTTTTAACGAATTTTAATAATTCTTTATCATGAAAAAGCTAATTGATGCAGTAATATACACAGATATTGACGACGAACTAGGTCCTAATCCCACACATTGGCTACCATCAAATTTACCTGAAGCTATCAGAATGTTAGTGGGAATTAAAACTGTGACAATACTTTCAGGTGATCAAGGTTCTGTACCAAATTCGCTTTTAATAATTCCTTTTCCTTCTTTAAAATTAAAGGGATTAATTAGATATTTAGAAAGAAAAGATAAAAGTAAAAGAGGAGGAATTGCAAGGTCAGCTATAACATTCTTGTTTAAAGAAACAGATGATGTGATTTTCTATAAATATATTAGTTACCTTAAGGCTCCCTTTGATGAAACAACGAGAAGAATTATTGAATTAGATAACATAAATGTAGAAAGTGAAAGGATTTTTGAAGAGATTAAAATTTTACGAAATAGCGTCAGCAAGTTATTAGACGATTTTAGAACTAAAGAAATAACTTCACCAGCATCAAAAGAATTTCCTGAAAAACGAAGTAAAGGCGATAAATTAGTAGACTATAGGTTTAAACTTGTAGTAGTTGGAGATCCCGGCGTAGGGAAGACATCTACCATACTCCGATTTACTGATAATGCGTTCTTAAGAACTTATGTTCCAACTCTTGGAGTAAGTATAACTGAAAAAATATTTCACGCTAAGAGTGGGGTTATAGAAATGATTTTATGGGACATCGCCGGACAAGCAAAATTCGAGACGATGAGAAGACATTTCTATCAAGGCTCTGAGGCAATTTTACTTATTTTTGATTTGACAAATCGAATTTCCTTTACGAGTATAAAAAATTGGTATCATGATGTTATGAAAAATATGGAAAAGCATCACCATCAAATGTTGGGATATATTTTTGGTAACAAATGCGATTTAATTGAAGTACGAAGAGTTAAATTAGTTGAGGCTTTAGCTTTAGCTAAGGAATTGAATTTAAAATATATAGAAATTTCTGCCTTGACTGGAAAAAATGTAGAATATGCTTTCTATGACATAGCAGAGACTGTAATAAAATCAAGATTAGAATAAAATCAAAGGTTTTAAATATGGATATTGAAGAAGCAATATATAAAAGAAGAACTATAAGAAGATATAAGCTAGACCCAATTCCAAGGGATATTCTGAAAAAATTAATTGATTACGCTCGAGTTGCTCCAATGGCCCGAAATGTTCAAGGTCTCGAGTTTGTTATTGTGGAAAATAGTGAAATAAGAGAAAAATTATTTAAATTAATTAAATTTGCAGGTTCTTTACCTGAAGACCAGCGAACTCCAGAACCAGGAAGAGAACCTACAGCGTACATAATAGTACTTGTTAATACAGAAATTAAACCTTCATTTTTTGATTTTGATATTGGAGCAGCGGCAGAAAATATATTATTAGGTGCAGTTAAATATGGGATTGGGAGTTGTTGGATGGCTAACATTAACGTTAGAAAAATTAAATCGCTATTAAAAATTCCAGATCAATATCAAGTTAAACATGTAATCAGCTTAGGATACCCTGATGAAGAATCATTTATGGAACCTTATGAAGATTCATATAAATATTGGAAAAACCCCGATGGTACTATGCATGTACCAAAAAGAGATTTGGATGATATTATTTACAAAATTTTTTAAAAATTAAATAAAAGCCGACATATCCCTACAGTTATATGCAATTCTCATTAACGCTCTAATCTTTTCCTTCTCCTTAAATTTTAAATCATTTATTAGCAAATTTCCTTTTTCAATTAACATATCTCTTTTTTTCCATATTTTATGTGCTAATTCTAAAGCTTTTTTTTGATAAGCAATCATTATCTCATTAAAATATTGCTTGATTTCTGTAAAATATTCCTTAATTTCTTCACTTAAATGAAAATCTCTTAGAATTGATCCAATATCTTCAATCTTTTCACAAAACATACGATAATCCATGGCTTCTAAAGGTGTAAAATCTTTATCTTCTGTGACATACACGCCTGTTCTAAGATAAGTCCTTATATGGATTACTAAAATAAAGTAAAATTTCCGTAATTGGTTAAAATTATAATTTAAATCTTCATATTTATTAGTTTCAAGGTTATCAAACATATCCAAAATAAGATATAATAAACGTTGTATTAACTTACGAGTAGGGATTTGTTTATAGCCGAAATTTTGAACAACAATCCTCTGAGGTTGTTCTTCGGTTATTTCGGTGTTAGGAAGACCATTAACAAACCACCTTATTTCATCTCTTATACTCTCTTCAAATGGTTTATCTGATAATATTACTATATTCGCTTGACCAGAAAGGCATTCTTTTACAATTTCTCGAGCAATATAGGGATTTGAGTGAAGAATTATCTCATTGGTAGATTTAACTACTTCCTGTCTATGTTTTGGTGAAATTAATAATGTTCCATCACTGCGAACAGTGATCAATATGGAAGATTTCTTACTTAAATTATAATTATCAACCCACTTTTTTGGTAGACTAACAAAATAAGAACCGCTAATCTTCTGCAGATTTCTATAGGTTCTTTCCATATTAATCTTATATTATTATTAATATTTAAACTTGTTTAAACAATTTATACATTATATTTAAACATTCCTTAAACATTCATTATATTAACAAATCTAAAGTAAAGAGGTAAAAATAAATGACATCAAGTAAAGAAGAAGTTTTTCCAATATTAAGAGAATTTCCTAAATATAAAATTATCGAAGAATTAAAAGAAGAAGCTGTAAAAGAAGTAAAACAATTACTTGAGAAGAAAACAGACATTGATCCTATCCAAAAGAAAAGAGATGAAAGAAACTGGAAGAAATCTCTGGGATATTATGCACTTAATCCTAATAAATTTGATTTTAAGATAAGTAATTTAAAAACCAAAAAATAATCTTTTTTTTCATATTTTTTTCATCTTTTTTTTTTAATTTTTACATAAAGTTTATTATACAAAATAGGATATAAATAAATTAATTTTAACTTTCTTATGAAATTCAAATAAAGAGTGAGAAATTAGAATGGTAACATATACAAATGAAGATTGGCTTATTGGTTTATCTACATTCGGAATTCTTATATTTGGTTATAGTTTAGGATTTTTCTATCTCTATAAATCAAGGAAAATGAAGATAAAGCTTTTGAGTTTTTATAGCCTTAGTCAAATAATGTTGGCTACGGCATGGTTGCCAATAATTGTAGATTTCTTCTCAGTTATGTTAACAAATAATAGTATATTTTATCC